>JBASVF010000124.1:0-3539 GCA_049275795.1 Desulfomonilia bacterium | reverse complement strand
GAATATATTTTCAAATCGATTTCAACCATCTTTACCCGCTAAACACCGCTATGCCTTGATGTACAGTCTTTTATCTGCTAAACGTTGGGACAGTAGTGTAATATTATATAAACCTCCTGCATCGATTGCAACATTTCCACGCCCGATCCGGGGTGTTCGAAGCAGCCCGCGTGTATCTTGATATCCTTTGCGCGCTCCGTATCCTGTAGCGTATCAGTCACGGGCCGTTTCCGTTATTTGCATGAAGTTTCCGGCACCTCGACGATACCGGCCCTCCTGCCGCGGGGAATGGGACACGAGGCGTGGAAACAGCAGGAATATTCTTGGTACTGTGCGTTCTGATCGCCGCCGGGGTGGTAGGTGGGTGGATTGCCGTCCACCTGGACCAGCCGGCTATCCTCGGTGAGATCGCTGCAGGGGCGCTGCTGGGGCTGTTCTTCTACCGGGGCATCCCGTTCTGGGAGCCTCACGAGCTCATGCTCGAGATGTTCGGGCAGGTGGGGCTGAGCGCCCTGCTCTTCACGGTCGGCCTGGAGATCCGTATGAGGGACCTCGTGGCTGTGGGTCCCGCCTCTGTGGGAGTGGCCAGCCTAGGTGTTGTCACGCCCTTTGTCATGGCATACGCAACCGCCAGGCTCTTCGGCCTTTCCCCGCTCGTCAGCATGTTCCTGGGAGCATCGCTCACCGCCACAAGCGTGGGCATCTCGGCCAAGGTGCTCACCGAGCTGGGGATCGTGGGCTCGAGAGGCGGCAAGATCATCCTGAACGCCGCTGTGTTCGACGACGTGCTCGGACTCTTCGTCCTGACCCTGGTGTCGGGCGTTGCCTATGGAGAGAGCGTAACACCGTATACCGTAGGCATGCTCAGCGCCAAGATCGTGGCCTTCTTCTCCGTAGCCCTCTTCATCGTGAGGCCGCTTATCTCGCACCTCATGGCTTTTATGGAACGCACCTATGGCGACAACGGGACGGCGATGACCAGCTTTTCGTTCCTCATGCTACTTTCCTTCGGCGCCGCCCTTGCCGGGCTCGACGTCATCGTGGGAGCTTTTACCGCGGGCTTGTGCCTTTCGGAATCAGCCGTGCGCAACCACATCTCCGCATCGTTAAGGCCCTTCATCAGCGTCTTTGCATCGCTGTTCTTCGTGGTCATCGGCACCAGGATGGACCTCTCGCTGCTCAACCCATTTCCCGCCGGCAACCTCTCGATCCTCTCCCTGAGCGCAGCCCTGCTCGTCTGTGCCGTGGTAGGCAAGCTCATCAGCGGTCTGGCCATAGCCTTCGACACAGAGAACCGCCTGATCGTGGGCGCGGGTATGATCCCCAGGGGAGAGGTAGGGCTCATATGCGGCAACATCGGTCTCGTGTGCGGCGCCCTTTCCGAAGATATCTTTTCCTCCCTGCTCTTGGTGGTCATGTTTACCACGTTCATCGGTCCGGTCCTCCTTCGGGTGATCGTGCCCAGGAAGCTCAGGTACTACCCCAGGATCCCCGTGGACACCGGGGATGAAAACGGCGCCTAACCTCCCATAAATTCTCCTTTTATGAATTTATTCATGAAAATCACCAAGATATTTGCATATCGGAATGGTTTATGGTATAAGTCCAACATACATACCAGAGTTTTTCCTGTATGGCGCGGCAAACATATCATGCCGCTTCATTATCGGTGATCGGAATAGAGAAGTAAGGGATTCGTGGCAGGAAAACCTGCCGTCGCGAAACAACCAGAATGGGAGGAGTTATCTATGGCCTGGGAAAGACAGCTCAAAGAGAGCGTACGAACGATTCAGGAAGCGTCGGCCGCCATAGGCATTCCAACCAGGGAGGCGAGACGGCTCGTTCCCGTGGTGGAGCGGCATCCCATGTGCGTGCCGCCCTACTACCTCTCCCTCATCGATCCGCAGGACCCCGGCGACCCGGTAAGGGCCATGGCCGTGCCGAGCCTTGATGAGCTCAACCTCTTGGGCTCTTACGATACCAGCGGGGAAAAGGACAATACCAAGATGCCGGGCCTGCAGCACAAGTACCCGCAGACCGCGCTCATCCTCTCCACGAACCGGTGCGCCATGTACTGCAGGCACTGCTTCAGGAAGCGCCTGGTGGGGCTCCCGAACCACGAGCTGCTCCAGCGGTTCGACGAGGCGGCGGCATATGTCAGGAGGCACCGGGAGATCAATAATGTGCTCATCACCGGCGGCGACCCCTTCGTGCTGGAGACGCCTCTCATTGCCCGCTTCCTCGAGATGCTCTCCGACATCGGCCACCTCAAGTTCATCAGGTTCGGCACGCGAATCCCGGTCACCCTGCCGCACCGGATCACCCATGATCCGGAACTGGTGGAACTGCTCAAGAAGCATTCACTGCCGGATAGGCGAATATACGTGGTGACCCAGTTCAACCATCCCCGGGAGATTACTCCGGAGTCCACCGAGGCGGTGGATCGCCTCCTGCGGGCGGGCATCGTGGTGAGCAACCAGACCGTGCTCCTCAAGGGGGTGAACGACGACCCCGAATGCCTGGCCACGCTCCAGAACAACCTGGCCGGCATCGGCGTTACCCCGTACTACGTGTTCCAGTGCAGGCCGGTCAAACGGGTGCAGCACCACTTCCAGGTACCTCTGAGCCGCGGGTACGAGATCGTTGAGCAGGCAAAGGGTATGCTCAACGGGCACAGCAAGCGCTTTCGCTTCATCATGTCGCACAAGAAGGGCAAGATCGAGATCGTGGGGAAGAGAGGAGACGAGATGTTCTTCAAGTTCCACCAGGCGAAAAACCCCAGGAACAACGGGAGATTCTTCAGCCGGATAATCCACCCCGACCAAGGGTGGCTCCTGGACCACGATCACGACGAGACCTTCATTGAGCAACCACACGGCGCAGTCGGCTGATCCGGATACTGCGCCTCAGCAGATTTGGCCGATTGCGATGCACGGGCCTCTCCTATGGGACGAGGCCCGGATTTCGCAAGGGAAACCCATTGATTTCGAGCAGGTGCCCATCATGCACTGAGGGTCGACAGGTCCTCATGGGTGATCCGTACCTGGAGGGGTGACTCAAAGAAAAAATTCATGCCGCATATCTGCGGACACGGGCGCTTCCATGAGTGCCTCGCCAGGGGCTTCCTTGAAGGGCCTCTTTTCTAGAACCTGATGCAGTACCCGAGGTATGCCCCGTTCCTGCTGAGCCACACCGTGGGCGTGCCTGCAGGCTTCCGGTCGATGCCCATGAAGGAGTCGTTGATGATCGTGGTGACGAGGTATCCCTGGGAAATGCCCGCAAGTGCGTCCGACGGGTAGTGGGCCCCTGCCTCGACCCTGGCCCAGGCGGTAACGAACGGTGCGGCGATGAGGGTAACCTTGAAGGCCGTTAACACCGGGTCGGAAAGGTCCATGGTATCCAGGTTTCTCGAGGTCAGGGTCGTGAACGCCGTGACGTTCGCCGACCTGCTCGACGGGAAGCTCCTGTCGTCGGACCGGTCAGGGTGCCTGCGGTTGGTCGCATCCTTGACGGCATTGACCAGGAGGTGGTTGATGCCC
>JBASVF010000123.1:0-14119 GCA_049275795.1 Desulfomonilia bacterium | reverse complement strand
GAGTGCCTGCAGACGTTTCAAGCACGGCGTCCATTACGTGCTGGGGTCCCAACGCACCGGCCGGCTTCCCCGCCGGCCGGTTGTCATTCATGGTCGCCGGGGCCCGGAGCGCGACCGTTCGATCCTCCTGCGCCATGCCTCGATGAGGAGGTTCGCCGAGAAGACGCCGATGAAAACGAACACGCTGGTTCCGGCCCTGGATTCCATCAAACCGGGCTGGATCCAGTCCACCATGAGCACTATGGCCACGGTCGCAATGAAAGACACGAATGCGGAAATAAAGAGAAACGAAGCGTCGATCCTGGAAAGCCCCATCTTTCCTCCGAGACGAGGTTCGGTCTCCTGGAATATATTCCAGAAGCTCCTCCAGCGCAAGGCTCAGGGCTGGGGAAAACTACGACCGCCCATCTCAGGCGATGACCAGGTAGTTGTTGATGTCCCGGACGCCGGCAATGGAGCCCGCCATCTCCTCGGCGGCGCGAACCGCATGGTGGCTGTGCACCGTCCCGCTCAAAGTGACCACGCCGTTTCTAACATGGACATTGATCATGCAGGGGTCGATGAATGCGCTCTTCCCGATCATGCCCCGGAGCTGCCGCGCAATGTCCCTGTCCGGAATCTTTTCATCGGGCTCCACGCTCAGATGGCTTCGCATATCGAGCACGCCCCTGGTGTTTCCCGCGGTTTCGCACGCAACGGACCTCTGCCAGATGGTGGCGACCGTGCCTGAGAGGGTGACCACGCCGTTTTCCACGGAAACCTCGATCCTGTTGGCATCGATCGAGGGGTTCCACGTGAGCGCACTCCTGATGCGGCCGGCGATCTCGTTATCGTCGGGGGTGCTCGAAGCATCAGGGGGCCTGACCTCGAGACGGTTCTCTACGTAGCTCACCCCGGGGATTGCATAAGCGTCGTCCTCCGCCCACAGGCGGTCGGGATATGAGGGCACGGTGCCGGAGAGAACGACCCTGCCGCTGGCCGCGTGCACGCTGATCCGGGACCCGTTGACACGACTGTCGCTTGAGAGCAGGGAAGATACCCCGTTCCTGATCTCTTCCGTTCTCCTGGTCATGGTTCTCGCCACGGACGGGGCCTCCTTTTTCACGCGTCTGGTACAGTTTATTCTAACCCCTGCATGCGCTTTCTCAAGAAAGCGGATGCACTTGGGCTTCGAAAGACGTCTGGACCGCGCATACTCCCAGCTGGAGCGCTGGAGGGCAACGACGGGAGAAAGGCTCCTTTTCCCGCCGGCATGCCCATCCGTGCCATCCTCCATCCCAATTCCGTCGAGGATCTGAACAAGGCAGTGGGACACAGTTCATGAATAAATTTTATGTATATATTATTGAACACAATAAACAGGGGTGATATACTTCTGACCAACGGGATCATGGTCAAAAAACATCACGAATGACAGGAGAGCTCAGCATGAATACAGCAAAGGATTTTATCGGCCTGATCAACGACTGGGAGTATTGCTACTGCGTAAAATGTGATACGATACGATATGCCGACGAGCTGATGGCAACGGACCAGGGGATACAATGCTCCGTCTGTGGAAGCTATGACCTGGAGGCTCCAGCCTGGATCAACTGTCCGCAGGAGATAAGGAAGGCAGGGGTCAAGTGTCCCCGGGGCGGCAGCGGGATCAGGAAAGGCGAGAACGGCAAAGATATATGCATCTATCGTTGCGCCTTTCGCCATAGCTGATGGTGGCGGGGCTACGCTCCGGCAATCATCACACCTATCCTGACACGCGGCCGGCTCCTGCCTTGATGCGAAGCGGGCTGTAGCGGTGACGTTCCCGGGGAACGGGAAAAGGACACCACTACGACCGCTCACCTTGCAAAAAGGAGCGCAATATTATAATACAGGCATCCATGCAGCAGTATCTGGAACCCACCCCCACCCTGGACTTCGATCACCCGGTCGTAGCGGATTTCGCCGCGAGACACGGGAAGGGATTCTCCAGCAAGCGCGAGCAGGCGGTGAGCCTCTACTACGCGGTGCGCGACGGCATCCGCTATGACCCGTATCAGCTGGATCTTTCCCTTGAGGGCTTCAAGGCGAGCACCACCCTGAAAAACGGCCGGGGCTGGTGCGTTACCAAGGCCCTCCTGCTGGCCGCCTGCTGCCGGCATCAGGGGATTCCGGCCCGGCTGGGATATGCCGATGTACGCAACCACCTGTCCACGGCCCGCATGCGCGAAACCATGAAGACCGACATCTTCTACTGGCACGGGTATACCTCGATCTACCTGGACGGGAAATGGGTCAAGGCAACGCCTGCGTTCAACATCGAGCTCTGCGAGAAGTTCCGGCTCAAACCCCTGGATTTCGACGGCCTGGCCGACTCGATCTATCACCCCTTCGACCTGGACGGCAACCGCCACATGGAATACCTCGGATACCGGGGAGAGTTCGCGGACGTGCCCATCGACCTCATCATCGAGACCTTCCGCAGGGAGTATTGCGCTGATGAGAGGGCGTTGGAGCTGCTCAGGAACGCCGACTTCGACCGTGAATCGAGCGATGAGAACCCGTAGAGGACGACGGCGGACCGGGCCCCGGGGCGGATAAGGAAGCCGATGCCGTGAAATCCCAGATCGTAGGCGTGATATCGGACACCCACGGCCTGTTCAGGGACGAAATCCGCGAGGTCTTCTCTGGGTGCAGCTTCATCATTCATGCAGGCGATGTCGGCACTCCTTCTGTCCTGTGGGAGCTGGAGAGGATCGCCGGGGTCAAGGCGGTGCGAGGCAACATCGACCGGGGGGACTGGGCTGCCGACCTGAAGGAGTCCGAGTTCCTGCTGATAGGCAGCAGCAGGATCTATGTCGTCCACGACCTGAAGTCATCCGCCCTGAGCGTACCGGCAGCGGCAGTTGATGTGGTCGTATACGGGCACTCGCACCGTCCCGGGATCGTGTACCGCAGCGAAACCCTCTACCTCAACCCGGGGAGCGCCGGGCCCCGACGATTCGACCTGCCGGTGAGCGTGGCCCTAATGAGAATCGGTGAGGACGGGGTGTTCCCCGAGATCGTCGAGCTCGCCGCATAGCGCTGCATCCCCGCGTTTGCTTCCCTGCCACCTCGGGGGGCCGTTTCCGCACCGGCGGGCCGATCACCGCCCTGCTCTACCCGTGCAGGCTGCGAAGATCTCGTTCTCCGCGACAGTCTCCCGGCGGCCGAGCTCCACACCAATGAGACAGGGGAGAAGCTCCCGGTCGATAGGACCATGCCCATGCTCCTGCCGGACCTTTTTCGCACCATGCATCAGGAGGGGCGCAGGGCCCGGGTCTTTTCCCGAGTGCTTTAATCGTATACCCCGCCCGGCCCTGCGGGAGGCGCACCTTGCCCCAGCCGCTGCACGTGCTCGGATGCACGGGGCACGAGCACCGTGCAGGGAAAGGTACGGGCTCAAGGAGCCCCGCTACCTCACTGCGGTACGCGGGTCAGGGAAAAGCTTCCTAGACCCGTGTGCGACCCGGCAAGGCACGAACGATCGCAACCACGAGAATGGCTCCGAGCACCGCTATCACCAGCGTGCCCAGGTTGAATCCCGATACGGGCGCCTGCACACCGAACAGGGCGCCGGCCAGAAATCCGCCGACCAGGGCGCCGACTATTCCCAGGATCATATCTCCAAGGACGCCGTAGCCGCTGCCCTTCATGATGAGGCCGGTCAGCCATCCGGCGATTATGCCGATGATTATCCAGGATAAGATACCCATCTGATGTATCCTCCTTGCTTGTAGTTCTGCCAGCGAGAAAGAACCCTGATGCCGTCAACCTATTGTTAGAATAATAACCTCGTGGGGCTGCATCCCCATGGGATGTGCTGCATCGGGGATGACCATGGGCCGTACCGGCCCTGGAGGGCGGACCACCGCGGGCTGGGATAACATCTGTTCCCGCCCGCCGGGAGCTTCCCTCTCAGGTCCCGGTGCTACCGGGTCTCTTCCGTATAGCCCTCCGGAATCTCGTAGAATTCTTCCCCGGCCTCTTTATCGGAGTAGTCGAGGAGCTCCTGGGTGGTCCTGATCTGCGCATCCATCATGGAGGCGGTGGAGACGGAATAGACCGTGACACCCTCGATCTTCTTGATCTCCTTCATGAAATCATCCACTGCCTCCCGGCCGCCCGGCATCATCATCATGCTGGCTGCAGCCATCCGGTGGAGGAGGCTGTAATCCAGCTCGATATCCTTGGTGGCCCATAGCTGCGTCTCGGAAGGCCCCATAGGGGTAGTGGTTGTCTGGATGTACTTCCTGCAGGACCACTCGCCGATCTTCTTCGTCTGGCCGGTGTCTTTAACCGAGATGCTGAACTCGCCCATCTCTCGCATCATTTCTTCGATGAAGTCCTTTGCTTCCTGCTTTTGCTGGGCGGTCATCTCCTCGTCTTCCTCTATGGCCTGCTCCGCCATTTTCTCCATGTCCATGGGAAATTCCGCATAGGTGCGGGACTGGTTGTCCAGAAGGTAGATGAGATTCCGGTCCATCCGCATGATCATGGTCTGGGGACCCTCGTCGGTCCGAACCATGTCCCGGGCTATCCACGTCTCGCGCACGGTCTCCTTTTCCGGCTGGATCTGGCCCATCATTTCGAAGGCATCCGTGCGCTGGCGGTACTTCAGGTAAATATCCGCATGGATCAGCCCGGGAAGTGCTGTCAGGCAGATTATGCACAGGAGTACGAGGCGGAATGTCTCTCTGGCTTTCATATATCCTCCTAGGGAGGTGATCCGATCCATGAATCCCTGCGGGAACGTATGGATACAGAAAATATTATCTCCACGCGGCCGCATTTCTCAAATATCCCGGGTTTCGTGCCGCCCGGAGAAGGCGGGCTATGCCTGATCAGGCCTTGGAGATTTTGACCTTCACGGCAGGGCGGTATATAGTATTTCATACAAGACGGCCACGGCCGGGCAGGCGGCACGAGGAAGCCCCATGAACGACGAAAAGAAGCGGATCGATCGCGTGCTCTCATCCCTCGAGGAGCTCTACCGTGAGGTGGACCGGCTGGTGGAGCCGCTCACCCGGGCACACCGGGACAGGCTCCGCTGCAGACGGGGGTGCAGCGGCTGCTGCATCGACGGCATCACGGTCTTCGAGGTCGAAGCTCTGAGCATTCGCAGGAGCCTGCAGTCGCTTGCAAGTCCGCAGGTCCCTCACGGCCCGGGCGCCTGCGCCTTCCTCGATGCCTCGGGCTCGTGTCGGATCTACCCGTGGAGGCCCTATGTGTGCCGTACACAGGGCCTGCCGCTTCGCTGGATCGACGAGGAGCGCTTCGGGAAGCCTGTCGAGCTGCGTGACATCTGCCCTCTCAACGACAGCGGAGAGCCGATCGAGGAGCTGCCGGAAGAGGAGTGCTGGAGCATCGGCCCGTTCGAGTCCCGCCTGGCCGCCCTGCAGATCGAGCTCTCCGGGGGCCGCCTCAACAGGGTCGGGCTGAGAGACCTGTTCGGGGAAAATCGCGCGGATGCCGTGCATGCCGGACCTCCCGTGCACGAGATGGAGGACATTGAATGAGTACCGACGATTCGCTTCACCGAGAACTCCTGAACTATCAGCGAAACGAGATCACCGAGCACCACATCTACCGCAAGATCGCCGCCACCCTCGAACCGAGCGGCAACCGGGACACCCTTGAGAGGATCGCCCAGGACGAGCTTGCGCACTACCACGTCTGGCGGTCGCACACGGGCCGGGACGTGGGCCCTTCGCTCCTGAAGGTGTGGTTCTACTACCTCGTCAGCCGGGTCCTGGGATTCACCTTTGGCATCAAGCTCATGGAGCGGGGGGAGGACGCCGCCCAGGACGCCTACAGCCGCATCGCCGGGCAGGTTCCCGAGGCCGCGAAGATCAACCAAGACGAGACCGATCACGAAGAGGCCCTCATCCGCCTGCTCCAGGAGGAGAGGCTCCAGTACACGGGCTCCATGGTGCTGGGGCTCAACGACGCCCTGGTCGAGCTCACGGGCGCGCTGGCCGGGCTCACCTTCGCGCTGCAGGACACCAGGCTCATCGCACTGACCGGCTCCATCACCGGGATCGCGGCCGCCATGTCCATGGCCGCGTCGGAGTACCTCTCCACCAAGGCCGAGGAGACCTCGCGGAACCCGGGCAGGGCCTCCGTGTACACCGGCATCGCGTACATCGTCACCGTGGTGGTCCTCATCACGCCCTATCTCGTGCTTCCGAACTACTACCTGAGCCTGGGCGTCACGCTCACCCTGGCCGTGCTGATCATCGCATTCTTCACCTACTACCTCTCGGTGGTCAAGGACGTGCCGTTCAAGGTGCGCTTCCTGGAAATGGCCGGCATATCGCTGGGGGTGGCATCCGTGAGCTTCCTGGCGGGCCTGCTCCTGAGGGTGGTCTTCGGGGTGGAGGCCTGAGGCCCCGACCCGTTCAGCCCTCACGCGGTGGGATCATGAGCCGGGGGATCGTCCCTTCAAAAAAACCGGCCCGGAGGAAAAGCACGAGGGCGCCCCGATGATTCCGGGCACCCTCGCAGGGGTGAAAGGTGTCACACCGTCGGCAGTGAGGTGAAGACCCCGCCGGGGTCCACCTCTGTCCTGAGTATATCGATCACCTTGGGTGTGGGCATGGGGGTCAGGGGAATCTCTCCCTCGGGCCTCAGGAGCTCGAAGCCCGTGCACATCTGCGCGACCTCGAAGGTCATGCCCGGATGCAGGGTCTTCACCCGCATCCGCTTGCTTAAGGGCTCGAAGTCGAAGACACCGCACTGGGTGATCACGGCTATCGGGCCGTTGCCCAGGAGGCCCGCTTCCCGCCGCGAGTTACCGCCCGTGAGGTGCCCCACCGAGGTGATGAAGTCAAGCTTTCTCGGAAACTTGTCCGGGGTCTGGAGGCCAACCAGCACCATGTTCTCGGCCAGGGAGGTGAGGTCGTTGTTTCCGCCCGATCCGGTGAGCCTGACCTTTGGCTGGAGGAAATCGTCGCCGATGATATGGGTGTTGACGTTGCCGTACATGTCCACCTGCGCGAAGCCCAGGAAGGCGATGTCAACATAGCCGTTGTAGCACTGGCCGAACGAGTAGGCCATCTCCATGATGGTGGGCGACTTGCGCCAAGTGAACGGACCGCCGACGGACCAGGGCATGCCGCCCTGGATGGGGTCCTGGCCGCCGGACTCGTAGACCATGGTGATGTTCGGGGCATGGGTCTTGCGGGCGAGAATCCCCGCAACCATGGGCAGGCCGGTACCCACGTACACGATGGTATTGTCCCTTATCTGGGCCGAGATGATATATGCCAGGATCTCCAGTGGATTTGCCGGAGCGTCGCTCTTCATGTCCATACCTCCTTTTCCCTTCAGCGGCGATCAGTAGAATACCCCGGGATCGTTGTTGATCGTGTATTCCCGGTACGAGAAATCGATGTCCTCGTTGTCTCCCTCCGCGGCCTTCGTCTGCCTGCGGGCCTCGATCATCCACTTGACGCCGCCGAGCTTCTCCAGGACGTCGATCTGGTTCTTGGTGCTGAATACCCATTCGTCGAGGAAGGCGCTCAGGTTCTCGTCACTGATCGCTGCGAAGCGCATGAGCTTCTCCCACCACTGACGCGGCCAGTAATAGCATCCGGGCATGCTCCCCGGCAGGGCCCCGTAGGGCAGCTCCACTACCGCGTCCGCGTAGAAGAAGGGCAGGACGACCCCCTTTTTGTTGAAGCGGATGTCAGACTCGGGAACGATCTCCTCGGCCGTGATGATCACCTTCTTGCATGCCGCCGCCCCTGCCACGTCGTTGACCGTGGGCCCGTATATGTAGGCGTTGCCGTACTTGTCGGCCGCGTGCACGTGAATGAAGACCACGTCCGGGTACAGCGCCGGGATGAAGACCACGGGATCGGGGTCCTTCTTCAACGGGTTCTGCATCACCTTGAGATAGGGATTGTACCGTATGATGTCTGATGCGAGCATCTGCTTGCTCAGCACCCCGGGCGAACCGAGCTGGGCAGCCTTGAGCCCCTGGGCGATGCCCCCGTGGCTCCACTCGGAGAGGATGCGGACCTTGCCCGCCTTGAGCTGGCGCGCGTAGTTCCGGTCGGTGCCCCGCATCTCGGCGCCGGCATAAGAGTTGTGCGAGTAGCTCACGGATCCGGCAAAGATCATGTAGCTCTGGTTCGTGTTCGGGGCGCCGATCATCTGGAGGTTTTTCTTGCCCTGGCGCATGATCTCGAAATGGCTCTGCAGGCAGGTTCTCACGTACCCGAACCCGGTGTCCATCACCACGTCGCCGTCGCTCACGTACTCGGCCACGGCCTCTGAAAGAGAGATGCGCTTGTCCTTCTTTGCGCGATCCTTGTTCAGGTGGGCCGCCCGGGCCGCCTCGAAATCCACGAGACTGTCCAGGATGCTCGCATCCTCGATCTTCAGGTTCTCGAGCGCCTCCTTACTGTAATCAAATAAACCCATAGCTTCCTCCAGCTCAGTCAGTTTTTTCCTGGCATGGAAAGAAGAGCGAAATCCATGCCATGGAGCAGAGAGCTCATATAATTGCACAACATAAAGTATTTACTAAGAATTATGATTATATTTTCAGCGGGCGCGATCGGCACCACTTTGGCGCCACAGTACGGGGTGCCACATTATGGTGGAAAAGCCATAACAAGGGGCCCTGCCCGGGGTCTTCTGCTGGGGCTGGATATTCCTCGAAAAGGCTGCATCGAGGCCCGGGGCTTTTTACGGGGGCTCTATTGCAAGAAGGTCTTCCTGCGAATCCTGGACTGCATGGGCTTAAATCTCATCACAGCAGGCGGCGTCCGCCCGGGGAGACTGCATACAGCGCCCTGAAGGGATCACCCCGGGTATTCCGGGCGGAGATTGCCGATGATCACATTCCTGGTTCTTTCCATCAGTGAAGGAATATCTTCCCTGGTCAGGCCGGCTGTTTCGATGGGATCTCCCACCACGACCTCGATGAGGCCCGGCCGGAAGACCAGGCTGTTCTTCGCCAGCACCTTCCGGGAGCCGTTGACGGTCACGGGCAGGATGGGAAAGCCTTTCTCGACGGCCATGATGAACCCGCCCTTCTTGAACTCCCGGACTGTCCCGTCCGGCGACCGGGTGCCCTCGGCGAAGACCATGACGCCGGTTCCCGGTGCGAGCCGGTCGAGCCCGGCCTGGATGCTCTCGATGGCCTTCCGAGAGTCGGACCGGTCGATGAATATGTTGCGCGATACATACAGGGCGTACCCGAAGAGCGGGACCTTGCGCAGCTCCTTCTTGATGATCCAGCGGTACTGGATGCCCAGCGTGGTGACTAGGGCGAGGATATCATAGTGTGACTGGTGGTTGGAGATGATGATGTACGAAACGCCCGGCCTGATCTTCTCGCGGTTCCTGATCACGACCCTTACCCCGGTGACCAGCAGCATGAACCTGGCCCAGAGCTTGGAGAGTGTGAAGGCCAGGTTGCCCGTGGTGCTCATGAATGCGGCCAAGGTCACGGGCACGAAGAGCACCAGGCTGATGAAAACGGCGCAAAGGCAAATCCAGATGACCTTCGCTGCATTGATGAGGCTCGAAGGCACCCCAATCATATAGTGGTATAATACCCTAAAAAACCATTGTTGTGAAGCATCGGATTGATCATAGCAGTCGTTTTCCATGCATCCTGTGGTAGGATCGGAAGGCTGGTTGCCGGTAAGTATGAACCGGGGGCGTCAGCGGGCAACAGGTGCCGCCTCACAGGCCTCGCTTACCGCCCGCACGCACCCGTACATCCCGGCGCCTTTCAAAGGAGGGGACTCATGAAGAGAATCTGGAAACACGGAATCATCGTCCTGCTTACGGCTCTGTTCGCCTGGCTTCCCGCAACCGCGGGCGCACAAGACCAGCAGCCCGGCAGGTCCATGGATGTCACGGGACAGGCGGTGGTGAGCGCCGAGCCGAACCTGGCCGTGGTCTCCTTTTCCGTCGAGACCTCATCAGCAAAGGCAGCCTCTTGCCTGAAGGAGAACTCGAAGATCACCGAGGTGGTGATCCGTGCCTTGAGAGGAGCGGCCGGGGCCGGGGCGGAGATATCGACCTCGAGCTTCTCCCTCCAGCCCATCTACGGCAGGGAGAAGAACACGCAGGACAAGCGTGCCGACCACGCCCCCGAAGCCTACCGGGTGTCGAACTCCATCTCGGTGAAGACCGGCCGGATCGACGGGGTCGGCGAGCTGATCGATGCCGCCGTGGCCGCCGGTGCAACCAGGGTGAACGGCGTCACCTTCTCCCGCAGCGACGGCAACGAGCTGCAGAAAAAGGCGGCGGAAATGGCACTCAAGAACGCGGTCGAGAATGCCCAGGTTCTGGCCAGGGCGGCCGGCGTGCGGCTGAAGGACATCACCTACATCCAGTTCGTCCCGACCATGCTCCAGCCGGGAGGTCCCAGGTTCGCCGTAGCCGAGGGCGATTCGCTCACACCCGTCATCCCCGGGCAAATCACCTTCGAGTCGTACGTGAACCTCACCTACGAGCTCGCACGCTAGCTCCCGGGCACAGAATGACAACTTGTCATGGATCGAAACCCAGGACGACGGAGATTGTCATTTTGGCAAACCTCTCCATGGGCTGAATATTGAATTTTGCCATAATGTCACTGCGCGTTCGGGGACAATTTGATTTCTTATGTAATCTTGTTTAGTTATGCATTCTTCATCCATGGCATCGATCTTGCTTTTTCGCCCGGAAGAAGAAACAAAGAAAGGAGAAATTCACGTGATAGCCCTGTGGATCGTCATCGGTTGCCTGTTTCTGACAGGAATCGGCATCAGGTTCATGTACCGGGTACTGGGACTCACCCCGGCAGAGGCAACGGCGGTATTCGTGCTCATCGTCATGCTGGTGGGAATCAACTCGGGGCCCGCGCGACAGATCATCGCCCAGTTCTTCTGATCCTTACAGGCCATGGAGCGAGAGGATGCAATGAGTACGCGCACATCAGCAATCGCCCTTACCGGCGCCCGCAGCCTCTTCCTGTCGGCCATGGCCTTGCTGGGCCTCTACGGAGGACTGTTGCTCGACAAGCTCTGGGGAACGGATCCCGGCTTGACCATGCTGGGGCTGGCCGGGGGAATCGTTGTTGGATTCGGTATATTCTGTTACGGGCTTGGTTCATAAAAGGGGGAAAAAATACATGACTATCGGATTCATCATCATGGGCGCCGTTTTCTTCGTCTGCATCGGGTACCGGTTCGTCACCCGGGTCGCAGCAAAGGAGCCCGTATCCTCGAGGATCGATTAGAGCCCGCCGCGCAAAACTCGCCGGGAACCCTCCCGGCGAGCTGAAAGCTGTAACCCCTCGAAGCGGTCTTTCGTCCCTTTCTTCCGCCCCGTCCGGGGCCTTGGCGGGTAAAAACCCGGGGCTTCTCTATTCCCCTTGAGATCACCGCCCGACCCGGGTATGATATCTGCTTGAATATTCATCGTGTTTGACAGGTCTGGATGAAGCCCGGGTGCCGGGATCCGCGCATCCAGGCTGCAATCAGGAGGGAGACGGTCCGTGGAAAGGCTGGTGGTTCGATTTTTCGGCTCGGGCGATGCCTTCGGCAGCGGGGGCAGGCTCCAGAGCTGCATCATGCTCGATACCGGCGGCCCGGGCATCCTTCTCGACTGCGGGGCCACTGCGCTCAGCGGCATGAAGCGCCACGGGTTCGACTCGTCGCACATCGAGACCATCCTCGTCTCTCACCTGCATGGGGACCACTTCGGCGGGCTTCCCTTCCTCATCAAGGAGATCCAGGTAAAGGGCATCCGGCAGGCGCCCCTGGTCATCGCCGGGCCTGAAGGGCTCGAGGCCGGCACCCGGGAGCTCCTCAAGGTGCTCTTCCCCGGCCGGGAGGATGAAGACCCGGGTTTCTGGCCGGAATTCGTCACCCTCTCGCCGGGAAAACGGGTAAGCCTGGGCGGGATCGAGGTAACGGCCTTCCCGGCGGTCCATACCCCCACGGCCCGCCCTCTGTCGCTCAAGATCGAGTGCCTGGGCAAGGTTGTGGCCTATTCCGGCGACACAGCATGGAGCGAGGAGCTGCCCGAAGCATGCCGGAGGGCCGACCTCTTCATCTGCGAGTGCTCGGAGTACCGGAGCGCAGACGGCGGACATATCGATTACCAGACCCTCCTGGAGCACCTGGGCGAGCTCGACTGCCGGCGGATCATCCTCACCCACCTGGGCGAGACCATGCTGGGCAGGTGCGGCTCCCTGGAGCTGGAATGCGCAAGCGACGGTGCATTCCTGATCCTTTGAGGCGCTACATCCAGGACTCTTCCCCACCCTCCGGTTCACCCGCGGCTTCCCGATAATCACGCGCAGCGATCCTTGGCCTTTGCCTTTTCACGTAAGACTCTGCGACCGGCCTGAATCCCGGTGCCTCACGAGGGCCTTTCCACGAGGTCGGGGCCTTAACGATACGCAAACCCATGGAGACGCTCCATCCTCGCGCACCTGGGATCGGCTATTGATATGCACCATATTCCCAGGTATTATATGATTGTTTCATTGTTGATGCTTTCTCGATCAGGACCTTGGGCACCGGAAGACGGTCCGTGGTGGGGGCATCCGTGAGAGCACGGCTTTTGCCCGATGTCTCTTGATCGTTGTCAAGGGAGGGCGGAATGAACGTTTTTCTCACAGGCGGTACGGGTTTTATCGGAACGCATACGGCAAGAGCGCTCACCGGCAAAGGGCACAGGCTCACCTGCCTCGCCAGGCGCTCGAGCAATATCCGCGATCTCGAGAAATTGGGCGCAGAGATCGTCTTCGGTGACGTGCGGGACCGGCGCCCTCTTGCCTCGGCAATGGCCAGGTGCGACGCCCTGATACACCTGGCAGGCGCCTGCTCCTTCTGGGAGCATGACCGGGGCACCTACTCCGATACCAACGTGAGAGGCACGCGCAACGTCATGGAGTGCGCCCTGGAATCGGGCATACCCCGGGTGATCCATGTAAGCACCCTGCACGTGTACGGCAAGCCGGTGCAGAAGCCTTTTACCGAAGAGAGTCTCATCGGGCCGGTACGGTTCAGCGAGTATGCCAGGAGCAAGTACGAGGCCGAGCGCACCGCCTGGGGCCTTCACGTCAAGAAGGGGCTCCCGCTCGTAGTGCTCCACCCTGCCACGGCGCTCGGTCCCAGAAGGCCCGGCAGAGACCCCTCGTTCATCCGGAGGCTCATGGATGCCGCGCCGGTGAGCCGGGCGTTTATCAACTCCATGCACTCCTTCGTCCATGTCCAGGACATAGCCGAGGCATGCTTACGCATCTTGGAGAGCCCGATCCCGCCCGGACGACGCTACTTCATCTCCGGCGAATGCGCGTCGATCCGCAGGCTCATGGCCATGGCCGAACTCTCCTCGGGGATGAAGCCCTCGCGCGGGGTCATGTCCCGGCCCTCCGTCGGCATCGTGGGAACGACGCTCACCGCCATGGCCGGGATCCTCAAGAAGCCTCCCTTGAAGGGCCTTTCCAGCGATTACATCGCCACGCTGCGCGAGGGGATGGTTGCAAGCGGCGCTGCCGCCGCCCGCGACCTCGGACTCGTCTACACGCCCTTGAGCCAGGCGGTCGACGACGAGATGAGGTCCGTTGAGCTCGAAGGTATCCTCTCCGACAAGAGGAGAGCGCGCCGCTACCCGCTCAACCTCGAAATCGTCTACAAGGCCCAGGGCGACGAGGCGCCCATGCCCGGATACATCATGAACATCAGCACCAGCGGCATGTTCCTCGTCACACGCAAGCCCTATCCCAGGGGCAGATACATCAGCGCGAACCTCTTCGGGAACAAGCCGGGCGAGTACTTCATGGCCAGGGGCAGGGTGGTGAGGACCACCCCGGGCGGAATAGCCGTGGACTTCATCCTCCCCCACGAGGGCATCAGGGACCTGGTGGCCGACCTGCAGAGAGACGCACACCGGCCGGATCCTGCCTGAGGGACGGCCTTTCCTGCACGGGCCCCTCGAGAGGGCGCTTCCTGTTAGTACTACAGTGGCGAAGCCTCACAAAATGGATTTGAAGTACATCTTTTCTTGTAGTGGTAATATTTAGCAGCGGCTTGATGGGTTCTCCTGAAGCAGGACCAGTGGAGTATTTTCTCCGCTGTCT
>JBASVF010000122.1:0-11871 GCA_049275795.1 Desulfomonilia bacterium | reverse complement strand
GCCTTGATGAGCTTGTCGATGTCGTCCGTGCCCCCGGCCTTCTCGATGGCGGCCTTGAAGTGGTAGATGTCCGCATAGGCGATGTGCACGTGGATCTGTAGCGGGATGTTGTGCTTCCTGCCGAGCTCGACCACGTGCAGGGTCTTGTCGGTCATCGGGATGTCGCCCTCGGTGAACGAGCTGATCATGCCCAGGCATTTTCCGCCGGTCATCTGCCAGAACGCGTGGGTCTGGGACACGCCTCCGTAGAAGCTCACCGGGATGTCCCGGGCCGCGGAGTCGGCCCACTGCTTCGCAAAGGCCTCGGTATCGGTGAACCAGGAGCTGATGAAGAAGATGATGTCGGCCTTCTTCATAGCGATCTGCTGGAGGATGGGAAGGTACATGGTCCCGCGGGGCTTGACCGCCTTGGAATAGACGACCTCGAGCCCGTTCTGCTCGGCGAGCTTCTCCCACGAGGGGAGGCTCATCTGGTCGATCCCGTTCCTCCACAGGGTCGTCCAGGCGAGGTCCTCCCAGAGGAAGGCGACCCGCTTGGCCTTGTAGACCTCCTTGAAGGTCTTGGCAAAGAAGTAGTTGGTCTGCGCGTAGTGGGCGTGCTCGGGGTCCCAATCGCGGAAGCAGAACTCGTATTTCGGTGCCTCGTCCACGATGCGATCCGTCAGCTCGGCGCCCATCGGCCCGTTGAAGACGAGGATGTGCGGATACTCCCGGAACAGGGCGGCCGAGTTCTCCTGTGCGGCCAGACAGATCTCGGTGCGGCCCTCGACGGACACGAAGGTCGCCTTGTCCTCGATGATGAGCTTGCGGGCTGCCTCAACGGAAAGCGAGGTGTCCCCCTTGCCGTCCATGACGATGTACTTGACGGGACGGCCGAGGATGCCGCCTGCCGCATTGATCTCGTCCACCGCCACCCGCTGGATGTCCATGCACGGCTTGGTCCCGGGCGATGCCACGAACCCCACGTAGCCGATGACGATGGGATCTCCCTTCGGGGCCGCGAACGCCCCCGGGCACAGCACGGCCAGTACCAGGGCCAGGACGCCCGTGAACAGCATGATCCTTGCGCTTCGTTTCATGACTACACCTCCAATTCGTTATTTCCAGGAGGCCCGTCCCCAAGCGGGGGGCCTCCGGCCGGAAACACCTGGGACAAGATCATTCTTCCCGAAGATAGGTATCCCTGATGTAGTCATTGTCCCTTCAGATATCGCAGGAAACCCACTTAACCCTGGGGGGCGACTCGGACATCTTCACAAACCCGGAGCTGATCAGGTAGGTTCCGAGGGTGTCGTCCTTGACCTCCTTGAACGACTTGCGCACCTCCCACTGCCGGTTGGCCGCAGCCTCCCCGGGCGTCATGACCTTCATCACGATCGGCACCCCGCCGCCGCGCCAGTTCGACCTTGCCGCTTTCCTGCTGTACTCGAGCGCTTTTCTGGTGAGCTCGTCCGCGGTGTACTTCAGGGTCTCCTTCTCGATCTCGCGGTAGAGGACCATGGCCTGGTCCACGATGTCGGGGATGCGGTCCGAAGTATACTTCCAGTCGTCCTCGAGGTCCCACCGCTTGAGGATCTTGAGCAGGGCGCGGAAGTCGTGGTCCCTGGGCGCGGCGATCGCCACCAGCCCGTCCTTGCACCTCCAGTGCCCGTAGGGGTAGAGGATGAAATCGAGCACCCCGATGCGGGGCCTCGATTTGCCCCAGGTATAGCCGATCGAGGCCGGGAAGCCGACCATGGACGAGTAGGCGTCCATGGAGGCGATGTCGACCATCTGCCCCCGGCCGGTCAACTGCCGGTGCACTAGGGCCACCGTTCCGCCCAGTGCCGCGCTCAGGCCCGTGATGAACCAGCCCATCCACATCCCGGCCTTCAGGGGCCAATTGAAGGGCTCGGGCTCGCCGGGCAGGTCGCCGAGCTGCGCGCACAGGCCCGAGCCGGCCTGCACCGAGATGTCGCTGTCGGGCAGGTTTGCAAGCCTGCGGGCATGATCGGTATACTGGCCGTAGGGCGTGATCGCGACGTAGATGAGGCCCGGGTTCTTCTCGGAGAGCTGCCGGTAGCCGATCCCCCACGAGTCCATCTCCCCGGCGGCGAAGCTCTCGATGACGATCGCCGCCTTTCTTGCAAGGCGCGCGAAATCCCGCCGGTCCTCCTCGCTGGACCTCAGGTCCATGACCGCATACCGCTTGTTCCTCGCCTCGGCCATGAAGGGTATGCCCACGCCCTTGACGTTCCTGCCGTAGGGGCTCATCCTGCGGCACGGGTCGCCCCCGGGGGGCTCCACCTTGATGACCTCGGCGCCAAACTCCGCGAACAGGCTCGCCGCGATGATGCCCGAGAAGTTCCCGCAGCTTGCGTCGATGACCATGACATCATCGAGCACCTCGGGCCTGCCCTCGGGGTTCATGAGCTTCTCGAGGACCTCCCTCCAGAGAGAGAGGCTCGCCGCCCCCGCCGAGTATCGGGTGTACACGGTTTCCTTGTTCCTGTTCCCGAACAGTCTCACCGCTTACGCCTCTCTTTCCCCGGTGTAGACGGGGTCTGCGTCCAGGTTGTAGTATACCGGCGGCTTGAGCCCGGGCTTGTCGTCGAAGTACCCGATGATCCCGCGCTCCTCCAGCGACCGGATCTCCTCGTCCGGCATGTCGAGAAACTTCTTGAGCACCAGGCGGTTGTGGTAGCCGATGGGACGGGCCAGCCACTTGGTGCGGGCCGGGGTTTCGCTCAGCTGAGCCGAGGCCCCGGCAATGGCGAGCTCGCCGTACATGCTGTCGTTGAAGAGGATCACGCTGCCCCGCTCGCGGCGCCAGGCGTCGTTGCAGATCATGAGATCGTCGGACACCTCGGCTGCGGCAAACCCGTGCTCGTTGGCAAGGGCCAGCACCGTATCGCAGTCCTTCGAGCCGAGCCAATCCGAGACGATCTCCCTGAGCGCGCGGGCGTTCTCTTCCCTGAGCGCCTCGAGGTAATCGGCGTAGCGGCTGTCGTCGAGCAGGTCCCGCCTCCCCATGGCCGTGCACAGTCCCGAGAACTGCCTCTGCGTCGCGCAAGCCAGCCCGACGAAACGGCCGTCCGAGGTCTTGTAGATCGAGGCCGCGATCATCGAAGGGTCGGCGTGCCCCTGCCGCCCGAGCGACTCCCCGGTCACGCTCCGGTAGGTGAAGTGGTACAGCGAGCGCATGAGCGAGTCGGTCTGGGAGAGGTCGAGGTACTGGCCCTTCCCGGTCTTGTTGCGGTAGTAGAGCGCCATGAGGACAGCAAGCGCCCCGAGGTTGCCCGGGATGAAGTCGCCGAGGTAGTCGGGCAGCTTGTAGTACCTCTGCGTGTCCGGGTAGCCGTTCAGGCTCAGCACCCCGCTGGCCGCCTGCGCCAGGAGGTCCCACCCCGGAAGGTAGCGCATGGGCCCGTACTGGCCGTAGGTCGAGCAGCTTAGGTAGATGATCTTGGGATTGACCCTGCTGATGCTGGTGTAGCCAACGCCCCAGGCCTCGGTTGTGCCCGGGGCGAAGTTCTCCACCACCACGTCCGCGATCCGGGCCAGCCGGTAGATGAGGTCCTTGGACTCCTTGCGCTTGAGGTCCACGGCCATGAAGTACTTGTTGCGGGTCACGAAGTGCCAGATGGGGTTGGAGTGCTTCCAGTACTTGCCCCAGTAGGTGGCGGGCCGCCAGAGGTCGCCGTAGAAGGGCAGCTCGAGCTTGATGACGTCCGCCCCGTAGTCGGCGAGGATCCTGGCCGCGGTAGGCCCGAAGATCACGTGGGAAAAGTCGAGGACCTTGAGGCCTTTCAGGGCCTCGGGCTTGCCCGATATCCCGGCCGGGTCGAACAGCCTGGCCGTGTAGGAGAAGTATTCTTCCATGATCATCTCCCCAGGTATGCCTTCTTGACCATCTCGCACTGCATGAGGTTGCTGCAGGCATCCTCCATGACGATCCTCCCGTCCTGGAGCAGGTACCCGCGGTCCGCGAGCTCGAGTGCGCGCAGGGCGTTCTGCTCGGGCAGGAGGATGGTGATGCCCGACTCCCGCAGCCTGTGCAGGATCTCGTACAGGGAATCCACGACCACCGGGGCCAGGCCGATGGACGGCTCGTCCACCATGATGAGCCTCGGCCTGGACATGAGCGCCCTGCCGATGGTGAGCATCTGCTGCTCGCCGCCGCTCAGCAACCTGGCCTCCTGGTTTTCCCGTTTCTTGAGAATGGGGAAGAGCTCCATCACGTATTCCATGGTCTCTTTCCTTGCCTTCCAGGCGCCGCCCGGGTAGGCACCCACCAGCAGGTTCTCCTTCACCGTCATGTAGGGGAAGGTGCGGTGCCCCTCGGGCACCTGCACCAGGCCCATGGCCACGATGCGGTGGGACGGGAGATCCGCTACGGACTGTCCGTCAAAAATGACGCTGCCCGAGGTCGGCCGCAGCAGACCCTGGACCGCGTTAAGGAGCGTGCTCTTGCCCGAGCCGTTGGAGCCCAGCAGGGTGACGATCTCGTGCTCCCTCACCACGAGGCTCACATCGTGGAGCACCGGGATGACCCCGTATGAGGCCGAGAGATTTCTCACCTCAAGCATAGTTCCTCCAGCCGCTGCCGAGATAGGCCTCGATCACGTGGTCGTCGTTGGCTACCTCCTCGGGCGTTCCGTCCGCGATCTTGCGGCCGTAGTCGATGGTGATGATGCGGTCGGACGCCTCCATGAGCACGGCCATGACGTGCTCGATCCAGAAGATGGTGATCCCGAACTCCTCCTTTGCCCGCGCGATGAGGTCCACCGCCCTGCTCGCCTCACCGGGATTCAGGCCCGCCATGACCTCGTCGATGAACAGGAGCTTGGGCGTGGTGGCGAGCGCCCTGGCGAGCTCGAGCATCCTGAGCTCGTAGAAGGTGAGGTCGCGCGCCAGGATGTTGCGCTTGCTGAAAAGCCCCACGAACTCCAGGTAGTGGGTGGCGTCGTAGACGGCGTCCTCGAGGCTCTGGTTCTTCCTCTTCTTGCCGCACAGGGCGCTGGTGGCCACGCTGTTTAAGGCCGTGAGCTCGGGGAACGGCCTGGGGATCTGGTAAGTGCGGCTGAGCCCGAGCCAGCACCGCTGGTAGGGCTTCAGACGGGTGATGTCGACACCTTCGAGGAATATTCTGCCTGCATCGGCTAATAGGCTGCCGCAGAGCACGTTGACCAGGGTGGTCTTGCCGGCTCCGTTGGGCCCGATGAGCCCGAGGGTCTCCCCGGGAAACACCTCGAAGCTCACCTCGCTCAGGGCCGTGAGACCCCCGAAGCGCTTGGTGATCTTCTGTACGCTGAGCAACGCGGCGGCCATCCCTACCTCCGGACGTGTATGGTCGGCAGGTACTCGCGGTACCGGCGCTTCCGATAGATCCCGAAGAGCCCTTCCGGGAGCGCGAAGAGCATGATCAGGAGGATGACGGGAAACACGACCGGCTGTATGGGCCCCATGGTCCTGATGAGGAAGGTCTCGAGGAAGGCGATGAAGTATCCGCCTGCCACGCAGCCGAAGATCTGGGTGCGGCCGCCGATCATGAAAACCAGGAGGATCTTGAGCATGAAGGTGAGCGGAAGATAGGTGATCCCGGCAAAAGTGCCGAAGTAGTGGGCCACCAGCCAGCCGACCACGCCGATCATGCCGGCCGGCACGACGAAGGCGAGGATCTTGACCGCGTTGATGTTCACCCCGATGCCGTGGGCGACCTCCTCGTCGTCGTTGATGGCCGCCATAATGAGCCCGTAGCGCGATTTGACGATCTTGTTCACGAAAAGCAGGTAGAGGAGCATCAGGAAGGTGGAGATGTACGCACACACCAGGAAGTTGACCCGGGCGTTTCCCAGGTCCACGAGCAGCCTGATGCCGAAGAGCCCCACGTCGCCCTTGAAGATCCCGGTGTAGATGAAGGTCACCTCCAGGAAGACCAGGGGCAGCAGCAGGGTGAGGAGCACGTAGTAGAGCCCGCGGGCGAGGATGACAAGGGGACTGAAGACCAGGGCCACGGCAAGGGTGATGACAATGGCGAAAGGCAGGGTCATCATCGGCCCCCAGCCGTACCAGATGCTCAACAGCGCCGCGACGTAGCCGCCGATGCCCAGGAAGAAATTGGGCCCAAAGTTCATCCTGCCCGTGCCGATGGTCATGAGCCCCAGGGGGATGGCGATGGCGGCATAGATGTTGGCCGTGATCATGGTGTTGATGAGCCCGGGGCTCGAGAAGAAGGCCACCAGCGGGAAGAGCAGCAGGAGGGCCGTCCAGAGAACGGTGTTGCGCCAGTACCTAGGCTCGATCATCCAGTCCCACTTGCCGTCCCTGAACCGGATGACGATCCGGTCGCGTTTGAGCTCGACTCCTACCATAGCGCCTCGCTCCTCGTGAGACCCTGGGGGCGCAGGACCAGGATGACCAGCACCAGGACCAGCGCGGAGAGGGTCATGAACCGGGGCTCGCCCACCACGAAGCACATCACCGCGTGGGTGATCCCGATGAGATAGCTCGCCATGATCGTGCCCCGGATGTTGCCGAGGCCGCCCAGGACCGACACCAGGATGGCGATGGTCATGTACAGCCAGCCCATCCCCGGCTCCAGGGTCCATACGGGCGCCACGATGAGCACGCCTATGATCACGGGCACGAGCACGAACATCATAGTGAAGACGTACAGGGCCTCTACGTTGATGCCCACGATGCGCGAGCTGCGGATATCCTGGGACAGGGCCCGCACCGCCAGGCCGATCCGGGTCTTGACGAAGAAGAGCACGAAGAGCGCGGTGAGCAGGAGCGCGATGATCGATCCGGCAAGCAGCTGGGACGAGATCATGGTGACCCCCAGCTGGGAGGTTCCCTCGACCAGCGTGGTATCGAGGAACACCCCTGCCTGGATGGGGTAGAGGTAGTTCGCGCCCTGCTCCACGATGAGCGCCACGAGCAAAAGCCCGGTGAGCAGGATCTCCTCCTTCTCCAGGTAGCGCGTGATCATGCCCCGATAGATGAAATAGGACACTGCGAACTGCACCGCGAACATGCCCAGGATGGAGGGAACCAGGCCCCAGCCGAGCTCCTGCATGAACATCCAGGTGCCGTATACGGCAAGGGGAAAGATGTAGGCATACCCCAGGTGGAAAATCCTCAATACCCCACAGATGATGGAGAACCCCAGGGATACCAGCAGGTATATCGAGCCCATGCAAAAGCCGTAAATGAGGACCAGAAACAGGATATCGGTCACCCGGATATCTCTCCTCCCGGAGGCGGCGGTGGAAAGCCTCCTCCCTTCACTACATCCTCAATCCACTGCAACGAGCGTCGCACCGTCAACGGCGTGCATCATTCGAGCTGCAAGATGCGAGCTGTGAGCGGCAAGCCCTGTTCTCGATGTCAAATAATAATTGCCAGAACATACCAGTCAAGCCCCAGCGGTCGGCAGGGACTGATTCCCCATGGCGCGGGAAACCCGGCCATGCCCCCTATCCTGCGCAGGACCGCCCCAGGCCCGCAGGAAGCCCGGGCCCCGGGTATGCGTAGACGAAGAGCCTCTCTGGCAAAAGGCCCTTCGTGCACGCTGTCCCTGGCTGCGACGGAGAAAAGCTTGCCTCGGGGAACGAGATGCCGTCTACTTCTCCTGGTAGGAGGCCACGATGCTCTCGACCGTCCGGTTCTCGGCACCGCATTCGGTCTCGACCATGTCGATGAGGTCGGCTGCGAGCTGCTCATCGGCCTGGAGCTGCCTGCTCATGCCGGGATCCTGGACGATCCGGTCGATGTAGATCCGGTACACCTTCAGGGTTGCCTCCCGGTTGCTCTCGTAATCGCTGCCCGTACTGACGATGTCCCTGATGATCTCCGGGTTTTCGTCTACGATGGCCTGGAGCAGTGCCTGGTCCTCGACGTACTGCCCGATCCTCCGGGTAAAGATCATCCGGGTGGCTTCCTCGCTGTTGGCGCGGGCTTCTATGCCCTGCTCCTCCTCCGTACCCTTGGCCGCCTGGGCATACTTCGGATCCTTGACCTGTTCCTTGAGTTTTTCCAGGGTCTTGTAGGGATATGCCTTCATGACCCCGTAGGCCATGCCGATGGTCACCGGGAAGCTCACGTTCGGATCGACCGTGAGCTTGTAGATGAACTTGGTCTTTTCTCTTCCCAGATACTCCATTTCATACGAGCCCTTCAAGGTCTCGAGGCGCACGCATCCTTTCTGGGGAGGCATCTCGACCTCGTCGGAGGCGGCGAAGGTAATGAGCGCCTTGCCGTTGTCCCAGTCGTACACCGCGGCATCCTTGATCACCAGGTCCCGCTGATTGAGGACAGGCGGCTCCAGGCTCATGTAGATCACCATGGTGTTGCGGTCGTACTGCTTGAGAGTCCGTGCACTGCTGCAGTCCGTCTGCCACCGGGGGAACGACTCGACGTCCCTCAAGACCTCGCCGATGACGTCCATGCCCGCGTCGATCACGGCAACCCCCATGAACTCCTTGAGCTTGGAGTCGGGGATGGACCGCTCGTAGGACTTGATGCCGTTGCCTTCCTTCACCGGGGACCATTCCTGAGCCGATGCGCAGACAGGGGAAAGTGCGGCAGCCGCCAGAAACGCACAAAGATACACAAGAGCAAAGTTCTTCATCGTACTAGAGCCTCCTTTTTGAAACTGTATTCCGAGCAAATGCAAAAGCATCCAAATTTAGTAAAATACTATAATAATTACCACTTGGTCAGTGTCAAGAGAAAACACCCGTATCGGGGAAGTATGAGCACCCGGACGGGTCACGGAACGGCATGGCGACAGAGGCCTGCCATTCTCAAGCTGTTCTCACGCCCGGGCGGCTCACGGGCATGGCTCAATTCCGAAGGGCACCGTGCAGCCGGTCCATACGGAAACCTGCACGGCCCCGGTATTGAGTCGTGCAAGGCTTGGCAGCATCATAACTTTTATGAAGAGGTCGGGGTTTTTCCGCATTACGAACAGGAGTAGAATAGTACCGTGAAACATGTGCTCCTGCTCCTGGCAAACGGGTTCGAGGTCTACGAGGCGGCCGCGTTCATCGACGTGCTCGGCTGGGCCGACACCTTCGGGTCAGACCGCATACGCGTGGTCACCGCAGGCCTCCACCCGGAGCTCACCTGCACCTTCGGCTACCAGAGCATCCCGGCCGTGCTTGTGAGCGAGCTCGAGCCCGAGTCATTCGCCGCGCTGGCAATACCCGGCGGGTTCGGCACGGCGGGTTATTACGAAGACGCCTTCTCCGACAAGTTCCTGGAGGTGATCCGCACATTCGCACGCACAGGCAAGCCCATCGCGGCGGTGTGCGTGGCATCGCTGTGCCTGGGCAGGTGCGGGGCCCTGAAGGGCAGGTCGGCCACCACCTACCACCTAGAGGAACGCAAGAGGAAGCAGCTTGCCGGCATGGGCGCCCTGGTGGAGGACCGGCGGATCGTACGCGACGGCAACATCATCACCTCAACCTCGCCGGGAACGGCCGTGGATACCGCCTTTATGCTCCTGGAGGTTCTCACCTCACGGCAGAACGCCGATCACCTGAGGAGGCTGATGGGGTTTTCCTGAAACATGGAAAAAGGGAGCGGAGAAACGAACATCCCCGTTCCTCCGCTCCCCGAGTGTTCTCTTGAAACGTTCGATCAAGGGCCTCAGGCGCCCAGCCGCTTCACGAGCTCCTCGAGCTGCCTCTTCACCCGGACCGGCAGCCTGCTCCCGAACTGGGCAAAGTGCTTCTCTAGGCTCGGGATCTCGGCCTTCCAGGCATCGAGGTCAACCTTCAGCAGCTCGCGCACGTTCTCCGCCGGGACATCCAGGCCCGCAAGGTCGAGTTCGCCCTCCCCGGGCATCAGGCCGATGGGGGTCTGGCGGGCTTTGGCCGTGCCCTCCACGCGCTCGCACATCCACCTGAGCACGCGGCTGTTCTCGCCGAATCCCGGCCAGAGGAACTTGCCGTCCGCGCTCTTGCGGAACCAGTTGACATAGAAGATGCGCGGGGCCTTGTCTCCCAGCCTGTCGCCCATGTCGAGCCAGTGCTGGAAATAGTCGCCCATGTTGTAGCCGCAGAAGGGCTTCATGGCGAAGGGGTCGCGCCTGAGGTTGCCGATGTCGCCGATGTTGGCGGCCGTGGTCTCGGACGAGGCGGTGGCGCCGAGAAACACCCCGTGGTCCCAGCTGAAGGCCTCGTTCACCAGGGGCACCACGCCCGCGCGCCTGCCGCCGAAGATGAAGATGTCGATGGGCACGCCCTCGGGCTTTTCCCAGTCCGGGCAGATGCAGGGGCACTGGCCGGCGGGGGCGGTGAACCGGGCATTGGGGTGCGCGGCGGGCTCGGCGCTGCCCGGCGTCCAGTCGCGGCCCTTCCAGTCGACTGCGTGGGCCGGCGGCTCGCCGTCCATGCCCTCCCACCAGATGTCGCCGTCGTCGGTGAGCGCGCAGTTCGTGAAGATGATGTCCTCGTGGAGGGTGTCCATGGCCATGGGGTTCGAGCCATAGGACGTGCCGGGCGCCACGCCGAAGAACCCGGCCTCGGGGTTGATCGCGTAGAGCCTGCCGTCAGGGCCGATCTTCATCCAGGCGATGTCGTCTCCGATGGTTTCGCATTTCCACCCCGGGATCGTGGGCTGGAGCATGGCCAGGTTGGTCTTGCCGCACGCGGACGGGAACGCGGCCGCGATGTGAAACTGCCTGCCCTGCGGGTTGGTCAGCCGCAGGATGAGCATGTGCTCGGCCATCCAGCCTTCCCTCCTGGCCATGGCCGAGGCGATCCTCAGGGCGAGGCACTTCTTGCCCAGCAGCGCATTGCCGCCGTAGCCCGAGCCGTAGGACCAGATGAGGTTCTCATCCGGGAAGTGGCTGATGTACTTCTGTTCCATGGGCGCACAGGGCCAGGAGACGTCTTTCTGCCCAGGCTTCAGCGGGGCGCCCACGGAATGCAGGCAGGGGATGAACTCGCCGTCGCTGCCCAAGACCTCGAGCACGCGCGTGCCTACCCGGGTCATGATGTGCATGTTGCACACCACGTAGGGACTGTCCGTGATCTCGATCCCGATCTTGGATATGGGAGAGCCGATGGGACCCATGGAGAAGGGAATCACGTACATGGTACGCCCCTCCATGCACCCCTCGTAGAGCCCCCTCATGATGCCCTTGAGTTCCACCGGGTCGATCCAGTTGTTGGTGGGACCGGCATCTTCCTTCTCAGCGGTGCTGATGTAGGTGCGGTCTTCCACACGCGCGACATCGCTCGGATGGGAACGGAACAGAACGCTCCCCGGACGCTTCGCTAACGGAATAGCACTTCCGCTATTTATGGTCTGCGCGATGAGGCGATCGTACTCGCCCTGAGAGCCGTCACACCAGTAAACCTGCATCGGACGGCACATCCGCGCCGTTTCCTCTACCCATTTCCTGAGTTTCTCGTGCCTGATTCCTGCATTCATGAGTGTATGTTCCCCTTTCAGCGTAGCAAGGTCTCCGAATTCCAAGCAGGGCATTATATCCAGCGAATATTCAATTTTCAATAAAACTTCTCAACTTGATGAATATTTTTACCATGCCAAGGCATGGCAAACTCCTGATTCCTTGTAGCCGTTCACTCATTTAAGGAACTTTGCTTTTGTTATTTCCGGAATGCACTGGTTTCAGTCGGCAATGTATTTCGATATTGCCTTCCGAGCAGTACGAGGAAGGGTATGGCGCAAGCCCGCCTGCACGGGGCTGCGGAGTCCCTGTCCCCTTTTCCGCCATCCGCCGGCGTGCCTGCAACGATCAGCCCCCGTCTTTACGGCTGCGGCTCCTGTTCATGAGGGAGAAAATATGCTATGGTTACCGGCACAAAGGCGCTCATGCCGGCGAACAGGTGACACAGAGGTTTTCCCCATAGC
>JBASVF010000121.1:0-2303 GCA_049275795.1 Desulfomonilia bacterium | reverse complement strand
AAGCTTCTGATCGGTAGTCATGGTTCAATCTCCTTTCTTTGAGTTTTTGCAGAACTTCAGAAAGGTTAACCATGACTACCACCTACTGGCAATCACTTACTGTCCGATCAAGTCGTGACTAATACATTTAATTTCAGATATCAATTGCTAACCTGTGTAGTGACCCCCTATAATCAATACCAATTATGCGGCTAAATTTTGTTTGTACTCGACTGGCGAGAGGTAGCCGAGTTCCTGGTGGGGGCGCTCGGTGTTGTACTCTTCAATCCAGTCTTCGATAATTCTCTTTGCCTCACTGAAGGAGGCGAACATATGCAGCCAGATGCATTCTTCTTTCAAGGTCCGCATGAAGCGTTCCACTACCCCGTTTTGTTCGGGGGTGTACGGCGTGATGTACTCGGTATCCAAGCCATAGGCAGCTACCAGCTTCAAGAATTCTTTTGAGGAAAAGATCAAGCCGTTATCACTTCTCAAGCACGTGCCATGAGCAAGGCTCTTCTTCCCAGAGAACCGGTGGATAAGGGCGTCTTCGAGAGCCCCTGCGGCCAAGTGAGCATTCTGCCTTTTGCTGATGCGGTAGCCGATGATCTCCCGGTTCCAGCAGTCGATGACAGCGATAGCGTGGCACCAGCCGGAATCCTTGCAGAAGAAATGGGTCATATCGGTTGCCCAGCGCTCGTTGATGGCGGTGCTCACGGATCTCGATGCACCGACCCTGGGACGGAATCCCTTGGGACGTACATTCACTCCCCAGCCGTTTTTCTGCATGATCCTCTGGACCTTCTTCCTGTTCACTATAAGCCCTGCCTTCTTTTTAAGCATCACCGTGATTCTGCGGTAGCCATAGCGGGGATAGCGTTGGATCAGCGTATAGATGGCCTTCTCGACAGCCTTGTCCACGAGAGGCGCTCCCTTGCGGTGGGGTTTGTAGTGCACACTGGACCAGGGTACCCCAAGCCACTTGGCGATCTTCCTCAAGCTGACCTTCTTGCCCTCTGCCTCCATCATCATCTTCACTCCGAAGACGAGTTCTCGTCCTCAAAAGAGCAACTCTTTGGTTTTTTTTAAAACGTCTATCTGCAGCACCAGCTCACCGATCTTCTCCCGATGCGCCTTGATCTGCTGCTCGTGCTCGGCCTCTGCACGCGTGGGATGGCTCTTCAAGCCCTGCCTGCCATACTCCAGGAACGTATCGATCCATCCCTCGATAACGCTCTGCTTTAAGTCATGCTCTCGGGCAGCATCCACGATCGTCTTGTGCCCCTTGATGATTTCCAGTACCAGGTCGGCTTTCCGCTTCGAGCTCCATCTCTCGATGGATGGATGGTTCACTACATTGCTCTTCATTGCACTTCCCCCTCTCTTTCTTATTACCGCTTATCACTGGTACAGTCTATGAGGGGGTCACTATATTGTTTTGTCAACCACGAAATCCGATCCATCTCGCCACTCTTCAGGGTGCTCAAGGCATGCACCTGCCGGAGGAAAAGCAGGCCGGTACAGGCAGGGGCGGCTGAGCGCCTTTGGAGGCCATGACGGGGCCGAGCCGGGTAGGCGGAAGAATATCTCGCATTATTCCTCAGCCCGCAAAAGGGGGCTTGCAGTTGCCTGAGCCCGCGGCTCGATTCACGTCTCTAGATTGACGCCTGTTGAGCGAGCCTTGTATTGATGTCGTCAATCAGGAAATCGATCCCCTTCCGGCTCAGGTGGATCTCGTCGCAATAATTCGCATGGTCACTCGTAAAATTCTGGTACTCTTCACCATTGTAATCCCACACGAAATCTTCGGGGCAAAAGAAGGCGTTGATCCTCTCCTGGTACGAACGGTAGCTCTCTTCGCACAGGATGAACAGATCCCGGGGAATCGGGTGGTAGTATGCAAAGATCTTCGTACCCCTTGCACGAAGCGCTTTCAGCAAATCATCGAGCATCGCGCAGGCCCGGTCATCGATCGATATGGTCTCGCCTGATTTCATCTCAGAGGCCTTTTTCCTGATAATGCTCTCGGAATCACGGTCGTCTTTCCTGAGATTGTAGTCATAACGACCGTAATCATCGAAGTAATCATATTTCTTGTCCAATTTCACGGAAAGCTTTTTCCGGTAAAAGTCGAGGGTATCGATCGACCCCAGAGAGCCCCAGTATTCCCCGGGGACCATGCGGTTGGTCCGTTTCTCGCTTCTCTCGGTGAGAATCGGGTGCAGGCTTATGATCACGCACTGAAGGTCCGCCCTGGATAGCACATTGTCCACCAGGATCTTCAGCTCCGCTATGGATGCCCCGTTTATGGATGCGTTGTATAC
>JBASVF010000120.1:0-4863 GCA_049275795.1 Desulfomonilia bacterium | reverse complement strand
GCTAAGCCTCTTCCAGGAGCCCGGAGTGCCCGATCCCCTGCTCGGGTCGTACAGGATGCGGCAGGGAAAACCGCGGGGCACATTGCCAAGATCCAGCTCGTCCAGGGCCGCGATGAGCCGTGCACAGGAAAGGAGCTCCCGGTGCGCAGGCGTCACCGGTGCGTGCAGCTGGATCGTATCCAGCTCCAATTCGGTGCACACCCGCCTGATGTACGCTGGACTTTCGTAGGCGAACACCCCGACCTTCTCCACCCCGCTGATCGACCGGATCCACTCCCGCTCATGGTCCGGATCGACCCTCCTCCTGCTCCGGGTGAACACGAAACCAAGGGCGTCGGCCCCGCATTCGCACGCGGCCAGCGCATCCTGATGCCTGGTGATGCCGCAGATCTTTACCCACATCCGAAGATCTCCTCCCTGCCATCGCCGACCGCCACCGCCCTGCCGATCAGGGCAGCGTCGTAGCCCAGGCCTTTGAGCTCCATGAGCCTCTTTCTCGATGTTATGCCGCTCTCCGCGACCCTGATCACCCCGGCAGGCAGCAGATCTGCCATCTGTTCGTGCCGTCCCGGATCGACCCGGAGCGTCGAGAGGTCCCGCGCGTTCACGCCGATGATCTCCGCCCCGATATCACGGGCCTTCATCAACCCCGGGATTCCGTGGACCTCGACAAGACAGTCCATGCCAAGCGACCGGGCGGCGCGGTAGAGCCGGTCGAGCTCGCCGGAAGAGAGCATTTCGGTGATGAGCAGCACGGCATCCGCCCCTGCCTGTCTGCCCGCGACTATCTGGCGCTCGTCCGTGATGAAGTCCTTCATGAGAACCGGCAGTCTGCAGGCTGCGCGGACCTGGGCGAGGAAGGAGAGGCTGCCCTTGAAGAACTCGGGCTCGGTGAGACAGGACACGGCCGAGGCACCCAGAGCCTCATAGGTCCGGGCCAGCTCCGCAGGGCTCTGCCTTACGCCCAGGTCCCCTTGAGATGGTGAGGCGTACTTGACCTCAGCGATCACGGCCATGCCGCGGAGCACCGGCCCGAACGGCCGCACCGGTTGCGACTCCGTCCGGAGTTCCGGGGCCAGTGCAGCGGCCCGCCTCCTCGACGAGGCATATATGCGCTTGAGGAAATCCATCACGATCTCGCCTTTGCCAGAGCCTCGAGCGCTGCGCCCCGGGCGATCACCTCGCGGGCCAGCTCGACGCCCTCGCGGATGCCTATCCTTCTGTCGAGAGCCATGAAGGCTGCGCCTGCGTTGATGAGCACGCTGTCCAGGCAGACCCCGCCCAGCCTGCCCGCGAGCACCGCCTCGACCTTTCCGGCCGATTCCCGGGGGGTAGAGACCTTGAGCCCACCCAAGTCCCGGCGCTCGATCCCGGCATCCTCCGGGGTGATCAGGCCGGTTTCGATCCTGCCTCCTGAAAGCCGCGCATAGCGGGTGACGCCCGAGACCGACACCTCGTCGAGGTCCGAGTTAACCACCATGGCCCCCTTCGAGCCCAGGATCTCCAGCACCTGGGCCACAGGCTCCACGAGGTCCGGGTCGAACACGCCGATCACCTGGTAGGCGGCTCCGGCTGGATTGGTGAGCGGGCCCAGGATGTTGAAGACGGTCCTCATGCCCAACCGCTTTCGGGCAGGCATGGCGTGCTTCATGCTCGGGTGATAGCAGGGGGCAAACATGAAGGCGAAGCCGCCTGCCTTGAGCCTCTCCGCCGCCTGATCGGGCCCAAGGTCGATAGGGACCCCGAGCTCTTCCAGGCAGTCGGCGCTCCCCGAGGACGAGCTCACCGACCTGTTGCCGTGCTTGGCCACCTTCACACCGGCGCCGGACAAGACAAAGGCGACCGCGGTCGAAATATTGAAAGTCGAGGCGCCGTCTCCCCCGGTTCCGCAGGTGTCCATCACGTCGAAATCCACGTGCACCCTCACGGCCCTGTCCCGCATGATCCGGGTGGCCGATGCGATCTCTGGCGGGGTCTCCCCCTTGGCCCTCAAGGCCACCAGGAAGGCCCCGATCTGGATGTCATCAGCCCGGCCCGACATGATGGCATCAAAGGCCGTCTCCATTTCCCGTTCGCTCAAGTCTTCATGCGAGATGAGTTTTTCGATGAAACCCTTCATACAACCTCCTTAGTGATGTTCAGGAAATTGCTCATGATCGCCAAGCCATGCTCGGTGGCGATGGACTCGGGATGGAACTGCACGCCGAAGAGGGGGAAGCGCCGGTGCCTGAGGGCCATCACCTCGCTGTCTTCCGACCTGGCGCACACCAGCAGCTCTTCCGGCAGGGTGAGTGCATCGAGAGCCAGGGAGTGGTACCGCACCGCTTGAAAGTGCTGGGGTATGCCCTGAAACAAGCCCTGTCCATCGTGGGTAACGATCGAGCGCTTGCCGTGCATGACCCGCGCCGCCTGGACCACTCTCCCGCCAAAGGCCACACCGATGCACTGGTGGCCCAGGCACACGCCCAGCATCGGGATGCTTTCGTAAAACCGTCTGATCACCACTACCGTGATCCCGGCCGAGGCCGGCGAGCCCGGCCCCGGCGAGAAGACGATGCCCGAGGGTGCAAGCGCTTCCACGCCCGGAAGGTCGAGAGCATCGTTACGCAGCACAACCGCCTGCTCACCCAGCTCTTCGATGGCCTGGACCAGGTTGTAGGTAAAGGAGTCGAAGTTGTCGATCACCAGGATCATGCGATACCTCCCAGGGCGGCGCCAAGGGCACCGAGCTTGTAGTCGATCTCGCGAAGCTCGTTTTCCGGAGAAGAGTCCCACACGATACCGGCGCCTGCCTGCACGTAGGACGCCCCGTTTCGGGAGAAGATGGTGCGTATGGCGATACCGGTGTCGATGTCCCCGGTCAGCGAGAGGTAGCCCACCGCACCCGCGTAGGGGCCGCGGCACCTGCCCTCGAGCTCGTCGATGATCTGCATGGCCCGCACCTTGGGCGCCCCTGAGACCGTGCCCGCCGGGAAGCAGGCCTTGAGCGCGTCTATACCGGTCAGCTCCGGCCGGAGCGTTCCCTTGACGCAGGATACCAGGTGCATCACGTGCGAATAGAGCCTGATCTCCTCGCGCGAGACGACCTTTACCGTGCCCGGCAGAGAGACCCTGCCCAGGTCGTTACGCGCCAGGTCAAGGAGCATGAGATGTTCGGCCCGCTCCTTCTCGTTTCCCAGGAGCTCACCGGCCAGGCGCCGGTCCTCTTCCCCGCTCCTGCCCCGCGGCCTGGTGCCTGCTATGGGAAGTGCGGTGAGGGTGTTGCCCCGGAGCCTGACCATGACTTCCGGCGAGGATCCCACCAGGGTCACCTCGCCCAGGCGGATGTAGAAGAGGTAGGGTGAGGGGTTGATGTGCCTCAGGCGCCGGTAGGTGTCGAACAGATTGCCCGAAGTGCTGAGCTTCAGCCGCCGTGAGAGCACGACCTGGATGATCTCGCCCTGTTCGATGTAGTCCCTGGCCCGGTTCACGGCCTGCACGAAGTCGCTGTCACCCATCGAGACATCCTCGATCCTACACCCGGGCGGGTTTCCCGGAGGATCGATGCGGTAAGCGGAGAGCAGGTCTTCCTCGAGGGGGCCGAAGGCCTGCTTCGCCTTTTCCACAGCGGCGCTGTCGGATATTCCCTCATGGAGGACGGTGTGGATCAGCGACACCTCCTGCCTGGAATGGTCGAAGGCCAGGACGGTATCCACCCGGCCCAGGAGGGCATCCGGGAACCCCGAGCCCACGGGTGGACGCGGGAGCTGCTCGATGCCCCGAACCATGTCGTACCCCAGATACCCTACATAACCACCGATAAGAGGCGGCAAGCCGTCCTGATCAAAGGAAAGCGAGGCATTCTGAAGCGGGATGCAGCCCCAAGGGTCGCCCTGAGCGCGTGCTACGAGGCATTGGCCGGGCTCGAACCTTCCGACGAAGCTATACGTGCCGGGTATGGACTCGAGCAGAAACCCGCTATCCTCTCCCACCACGGAAAAGCATGCCTGCACCGGGGTGAGCGTGTCGCAGGCCAGCCGCTTCCTCACCGCCACGGCCCTGTCCTGCCTGTCTCTGAATATGTTGTAAAGATCCATTTCTCTGCCCTTTCAAATCAAAAAAGGCGGCAGGCTCTCTTGGGAGCCTGCCGCCTTGGCCGCTTGGATTTCGAAAAAGAACCGCTCTAGGGCAAACCTCCCGCAACACCATTCCCGTTACTGCACCACCAGATCATGCTGATGTTTACCCTGTAGGTTCTGTCGATCATCATGATGTTTCTATACATAGAAACATTCTGGTTGTCAATATCTCAGTTTCCCGGGATCCCATTTTTGCCGTCAGAAGATCTGAGGTTATCCCATCCCTATGCACGAGAGGCGGCGTACCGGAGGGCGGAGGACATCGGGGTCAAGGCCGTTCAACCCCCTATGCACGGGAAGCGATTCGACAACCATCAGCTTTTCCTCGAGACCGGTTGTTCCAGCCGTATGCACGGGAAGCCGGATCATGGTGGAGTTCGTAGAAGAAGGCAGAACATGGCCTTTTCGCTGTCAGTTCGTGGCTTGGGGGAGCCCCGCCATCCTGAAGCAGAGGGTACCCAGCCCTCTCCCCGATGTCCCTCCAGTCTGCCGGCGCTCCCGCCGAGGCCTTGATACCCGGAAACGGGGCAATCCGGATCCCACAGACATCACCTTGATTTTTCTGCCGGTACGGTGCTAGTATTCCTTGAGACCGAGGAATTGCCAAGTATTACTACCTGTCACTACTGTCCAAAATAAATTCAATTAATGATTTGGGACGAGACAAATCAATGAGTTAGGCTTGAGATAAGCGATATTTCATGACCTGGTTCCCCTTTTTTGTATCTTACACACCTGCTGTCCA
>JBASVF010000119.1:0-1536 GCA_049275795.1 Desulfomonilia bacterium | reverse complement strand
TAGCGGCTCTGGGAGAGTCGTTTGGCAGGGGTTCGATGACGAACCACTATATCGATCTGAAAAACAGTGACGTAATCCTCATCATGGGCAGCAACGCGGCGGAGAACCATCCCATCGCGTTCAAATGGATCATGCGGGCAAAGGACGCGGGCGCCCGAATCATCCACGTTGACCCCAGATACACCAGGACCTCGGCCCGGTGTGATTACCATGTTCCGATCCGCTCGGGCACGGACATCGCCTTCCTGGGGGGCATGATCAACTACATCATCAATAACAACAAGTACTTCCGCGACTATGTGGTAAACTATACCAACGCGTCGTTCCTCGTGAGCCCGGATTTCTCGTTCAAGGACGGCTTGTTCTCGGGATATGACGCGAACAAGCGCTCGTACAACAAGGAAACCTGGACATTCCAGATGGACGAAAACGGCGTCCCGCTCAAGGACCCGACCCTGAAGAACCCGAGGTGCGTGTTCCAACTCCTGAAGCAGCACTACTCCCGCTACACCCTGGAGAAGGTCTCGAGCATCACCGGCGTCTCCCAGGAAAACCTCCTGAAGGTGTACGAGGAATACAGCTCCACCGGGGCCCCGGACAAGGCCGGGACGGAGTGCTATGCGCTCGGGTGGACTCACCATACCATCGGGAGCCAGATCATCAGGGCAATGGCCATCGTTCAGCTCCTTCTGGGCAACATGGGCATCGCAGGCGGCGGTATCAACGCCCTCAGGGGAGAGCCCAACGTGCAGGGCTCCACGGATCACTGCATCCTGTACGGCAACCTGCCCGGATACCTGAAGATGCCCGTCGCCTCACTGGCCAGGCTGGAAGAGTATCTCAAGAAGAATACACCCACGAGCAATGACCCGCAGTCGGCGAACTACTACATTAATTATCCCAACTTCTTCGTGAGCTGGCTCAAGTCTCTCTACGGCGATGCAGCGACGGTGGAGAACGAATTCGGCTATCCCTGGCTGCCCAAGCTCGACGATGGCAAGCACTACTCGCAGCTGCACCTTTTCGATCGGATGTACAAGGGCGGGATAAAGGGCCTCTTCGCCTATGGGACCGACCCTGCGGTGAGCTCTCCGAACACGAACAAGACCAGGAAGGCGCTCGAAAATCTCGACTGGCTCGTATGCGCGAACATCTTCGACAACGAGACAGCTTCCTTCTGGTTCGGCCCCGGTGTCGACCCGAAGAAGGTCAAGACCGAGGTGTTCCTGCTGCCGGCCGCGGCCACCATGGAAAAGGAAGGCAGCCAGAGCAACAGCGGCAGGTGGGTCCAGTGGAAGTACAAGGCCGTCAATCCTCCCGGAGACGCCATCTCCTGCGGCGACATCCAGCTGCGCATCATTGACGCCGTCAAGGCCCTCTATGCAAAGGAAGGCGGCCCGAATGCGGAGTCGATCCTGAACCTCAAGTGGGACTACAAGGACCGCCAGGGCAACATGGACGTGCTCAAGGTCGCCAAGCAGATCAACGGGCACTGGGAGGCCGATGTCGAGGCCATGGACGGCGGCCAGAAGAAGC
>JBASVF010000118.1:0-7486 GCA_049275795.1 Desulfomonilia bacterium | reverse complement strand
CCACCTCGGAGGGCACCATGACCGTGAGCTACCGGATCTCCCCGGATGAGGCCTCCGCCATCCGCAAACAGGCCGTGGAGCAGGCGCTGGAGACGATCAGGAACCGGATCGACCAGTTCGGAGTGAGCGAGCCTTCCATCATACCCCAGGGCAACGATCGCATCGTGCTCCAGTTGCCCGGGGTGACCGATCCGGAGCGGGCTAAGGCTCTCTTGAAGAACACCGCCATCCTCGAGTTCAAGCTCGTGGACGAGGAGCATTCGCTGCAGCAGGCCTTACGGGGCGATGTCCCGGCAGGCAGCTACGTGGCCTACATGAAGGACGGAAACCAGCCCCTCCTCCTCAAGCAGAAGGCGGTCATGACCGGAGACCTCCTGGACGATGCGCGGGTGCGGATCCAGTCCACCTACAACGAGCCCTACGTGGAGCTCTCCTTCAGCCGGCAGGGTGGGAGGATCTTCGAGCAGGTCACGAGCGAGAACGTGGGAAGGCGCCTGGCGATCCTCCTGGACGGCAAGGTGTTTTCCTCGCCTGTGATCAGGGAGGCCATCGCGGGCGGACAGGCCATCATCGAAGGCCGGTTCGGCATGGAGGAGGCCAGCGACCTGGCCATCATCCTGCGCGCCGGTTCCCTGCCTGCCCCGGTCGATATCCTGGAAGAACGGACCGTGGGTCCCTCGCTCGGCAAGGACTCGGTAAATAAGGGTTTCTTCTCCATGATCATCGGCGGCCTGGTTGTTGTGGGGTTCATGATATTCTACTACCGGCTCTCGGGGCTGATAGCCGACCTCGCCCTCGTCGCCGACGTCGTCCTCATCCTGGGGGCGCTTGCGGCCCTCGGAGCGACGCTGACCCTTCCGGGACTGGCGGGCATCGTGCTCACCATCGGCATGGCCGTGGACGCGAACGTGCTCGTATACGAGCGCATCAAGGAGGAGCTCAGGCTGGGCAGGACGGCAAAGATGGCCGTGGAGGTGGGATACAAGAACGCGCTCCCGGTGATCCTGGATGCGAATATCACCACGCTCATTGCAGCTGCAGTGCTGTTCCAGTTCGGCACGGGCCCTGTTCAGGGATTCGCGGTGACGCTCTTCATCGGCATCATCGCCTCGCTATTCACCGCGCTCGGCCTGTGCAGGTGGATCCAGGAGTGGCTCGTGAACTACCAGAAGATCGAACGGATCAGCATTTAGGAGGCGGTCATGGACTTCATACGACCAGGAACCCAGATCGAGTTCATGAAATACCGGAAGATCGCCATGGGCATCTCGGCGGCGCTCATCATCATCAGCATTGTCGCCCTGCTGACCAAGGGCCTGAACTACGGCATCGACTTCACCGGCGGAACCGAGATCCAGGTGGCGTTCTCCGAGACGGTCCAGACCGACGAGGTGCGCTCCGCCATCAGCCCACTCGGGCTCGCCGATGCCGTGATCCAGAACATCGGCGAAGCCGGGGACAACGAATTTCTCATCCGCACGCCCGTCGAGGGCGACTCTGGAGACGAGACGGCGAAGCAGATGGAAGCTGCATTGAAAGACACCTTCGGAGCCGAGAAGGTGGAAATCCGCAGGGTGGACATGGTTGGAGCGGCCGTGAGCCAGGACCTCAAGCAGAAGGGCTTTCTTGCCCTCTTCTACGCGGGCATCGGCATCCTGATCTATGTCTGGTTCCGGTTCGCGCTCAGGTACTCCGTGAGCGCGGTGCTCGCCCTGGTGCATGACGTGGTGATCACCCTGGGCGCGTTTTCCCTCACCGGCAGGGAGATCTCTCTGCCGGTTATCGCCGCGTTCCTGACCATCATAGGGTACTCGCTCAACGACACCATCGTGATATTCGACCGGATCCGCGAGAACCTCAAGAAGGCCTCGGGCTCGTTCGACGTCCTCTCGCTGCTCAACAGCAGCATCTCGCAGACCTTGAGCAGGACGATCATCACCTCGGCTACCGCCCTTTTCGTGATCGTCGCGCTCTTCATCTTCGGAGGTTCCGTGATCAACGATTTCGCGTTTGCCATCATGGTGGGGCTCATCGTAGGAACCTACTCCTCCATCTTCATCGCAAGCCCCCTCCTCCTGCTCTTCTCCAGAAGAGAGAAATGACCTGAAACGAGGAGGGAAGGCCCGGACCGGCCTTCCCTCCCGTTCTCCCCGCCCCTTTCCCTAAGCTTGGGTGCCCCGGTTCTTTTTAAGGGTGCCAACCCGAGATGTTCGGGTGCCATGATCTGAAAGACATTCGAATACACGTACACAATTGTAATCGATGTTACCCTTTCGCCCGGACAATGCCAGAATGTCTATTGCAACGTATTGTAATAATAAATGAATAAATCTGGCACAGGTTTTGAGAACGCAACGGGCATGAAGCTGACAAAACGAATTACTCCATTGGTCTTTGTCTTGGTGCTCGTGGTGATGGTGGGCTTCGCCCATGGGGCTAGCGTGAGGGTGAACTGGAATGCGAACAGCGAGCCCGACCTCGCCGGGTACAGGGTCTACTATGGGACGCTCAGCAGGACCTATGTCGAGATGCGGGACGTGGGCAGGGTTACGAGCGCGGATGTCGAGGGCCTGAGCCAGGGACGCACCTATTATTTCGCGGTGACCGCCTATGACGCCTCCGGCAACGAGAGCGCCTTTTCCAACGAGGCCTCCATTCTCATCCCTGCAGGCGATACGGGCGGCACCGGGGGCAACGGTCCCGCCGAGCCTGATCCGAGCCTTCCCGACACCGACATGGACGGCATCCCGGACGAGTATGAAGAGCTGTGGGGCTTCGATCCCTACGATCCCCTCGACTCCCTGCTGGACGACGACGGTGACGGGGTGGTGAACCTCGTTGAGTACATGGCGGGCACCTCGCCAATCGAACCCGGCGAGTTCCCCTTCTCGAACAATGTACTCAAGGACATGATCGGAGAGTTGGGAGAGATCGTGGACTTTTCGGCAATCAACCCCGAAGGCAGCCTGTCGATCGTTCCGCTCACTGAGGCGTTCCCGGAGCCGGTGAACGATACCATCAGGCCGCAGTCGACAGGAGCGTACCTGTACAACGTGTATGCCGGGGACTCTTCGCTCGTCTATCGGCTCAGGGTCTCGGTCACCGAGCAGCTCACGGTCATGGGTGACTATGAGCCGGGTGTGGATATGGGACTTACCGATCAGAATTCGGGCATCAGGATAGACGTACCGGCCGGCGCCCTCGGCAGGGCCGTACCCATCGGGATAGGCAACGTGGTTCCAGAGTCCACGTCCGCGATGTACGGTGGAGAGGTAATCAGGTTCGATATCCTCCCCTTCGGCCTCGTGCTGTCCAGACCGGCGGTCGTCACCGTGGCCTGCAGTACCCCAAATCCGGCCGTAGAACGCTATGACAGCCTCAGCGGTTCCTGGATCGGGCTCGAAGAGACCCCGTCGGCAGAAGGCACGGTCAGCTTCTCCACTGACGAGCTGGGCACCTTCCGGGTGATCTCGGCCGAGACCGGCGGAGACACCCCATCCTCCGACGGCGGAGGCGGCGGCGGGTGCTTCATCCAGGCAGCCGGATTCTGACGGCCTGACGATGTGCGAAACGCCGCTGGCATGAGGCCGGCGGCGCCAAGAGATCCAACGATCGGGGAGATCCTCTCCCCGATCGTTTTATTTTCTCGATTGCTCGGTTTTCTCAGGAATCGCCCTTGGCCTGCCTGGGAGAGTCTGCATTGGCTTCCTCCAAAGGGCCTCGGGGAAAGACGGGCAAGCGGTCAAGGTGAGAGAGGTCTCGGGGACTCCGAATATCATGACAACCCGTCGGGCCATCATGCTGTATTCTCCGTGAGATGGGCAAGGCAGGCTTCAGCCAACTGCGACAGCAACACGGCCCAAGGTGGAGGGGAATGCCACCCGTTCCAACGTTCGTGAGTGGCACGGTCCTCATGCCGGACGCGGAAGGCGCCTGATCTCTAGGCGCGTCATTTCTCCTGCGTGAACCGGATTTCCAGCTCGTAGACGCCGTACTCGAGGTTCGTCTTCACAGGATACCCGGATTTCGAGAAGACCTTCATCATCGGGGTGTTCTGAGAAAGCACGTCGGCGGTGAAGCCCTTGATATTCTTCTCCTTGGCGATCCGGATGAGGTACTGCAGGAGGAACGATCCGATTCCCCTGTTCTGCCAGTTGTGGTCCGTGGTAAAGGCGACCTCGGCGAGGTTGGTGTTCGGGTCCCTTACGTAGCGACCCACGGCGACGATCTTTTCCTTGCTTTCGGGCTCTTCCCTGCCCACCACTGCAGCGATAGCCATCTTGTCGTTGTAGTCTATCGCAGCCATGGGCATGGCGAGCTTGTGGGAGAATGACTTGAGGTTCTGGAAGAACCTGGTGTACACGTCCTGCTCGGGCAGGGCGTAGATCATGTCCTGGATCGCCCGCTCGTCCGTGGGTTTCACCGGGCGGAAGAATATCTCCTGGCCCTTCTTGTCCGTCCAGAAGGTTTCGTATTCCTTGGGATACAGGACCGAGGGCAAGATCTGGTCCTTGTATACGTAACCCTGCCTCTTCGCGGCCTCCAGCAGCTCGTCACGAAACTTGGGGTGGGCGATGTTGATCAAGGCCATGGCCCTTTCCCTGATGGACTTTCCGTGAATATAGGCCGCCCCGAACTCGGTGACCACGTAGTGGATGTCACCCCTGGTTACGGTCACACCGCTGCCCGGCTCCAGGTGGGGGACGATGCGTGATTTCGTCCCGTCGTCCGTAGTGGAGGGCAGGGTCATGATGGACTTGCCCCTGCGGGAGAGCGCGGAACCGCGCACGAAATCCACCTGGCCTCCGATGCCGCTGTAGAACCTGAACCCCAGGGAGTCCGAGTTGACCTGGCCTGTGAGATCCACGGTGAGGGCGGCGTTGATGGATACCATCTTGTCGTTTCTGGCGATGATGTACGGGTCGTTCACGTAACTACACGGCCTGAACTCGAAGAGCGGGTTGTTGTCCACGTACTCGTACAGGCGCTTGGTTCCCATGCAGAAGCTCGCGATGACCTTGCCCGGGTGCAGGGTCTTTTTCTTGCAGGTGATCACGCCGGCCTCGATGAGATCGATCACGCCGTCTGAGAAGGCCTCGGTGTGGATGCCCAAGTCGCGCTTGTTGATCAGGCACGGCAGGACCGAGTTGGGGATCCTGCCCACGCCCATCTGGAGCGTGGACTCGTTTTCGATGAGCTCGGCGATATGCTCGCCGATGCTCTTGGTGATCTCTCCGGGAATCTTCTGGTAGAATTCCAGGAGCGGCATGTCGTTCTCCACGAAGGCGTCGATCTCACTGACGTGCAGGAAGCTGTCCCCCAGCGTCCTGGGCATGTTGGGATTCACCTCCGCCACCACGTAATTTGCAACCTCGGTCGCGGCCTTGGTGATATCCACGGAAATGCCCAGACTCACGTAGCCATTCTTGTCCGGCGGGGATACCGTGATCAGGGCCACGTCGATGGGCATCCTGCCCCTCATCATGAGCAGCGGCACCTCGGAGAGGAAGATCGGGGTGTAGTCGGCCCTGCCTTCCTGGATCGCCTTCCTCGTGCTCGAGCCGATGAACAGGGCGTTGTGCCGGAAGCTGTCGTCGAACTTCTCGTCGACATATTCGGCGGAGCCCACGTCGAGGAAGTGGATGACCTCGGTATCTGCCAGGTTCGGGGCGATGTCGATGAGCGTCCTCACCAGGAGGCGGGGCTCTCCGCACGCGGAACCAATGAAGATCCGGGCGCCTTTCCTCAGCTTCGACAAGGCCTCTTTTGCCCCGGTAAGCCTGCTTTCGTAGATTTCTTTCCAGTTATATATCATTGTAGTCATGAAATTATAGGTGTTTACCCGGGCATGTCAATTGAATCTTGCTCTTGCGCGGCTCCGGGCTCGGGAAGATCTCCGGTGGAGCGGTGAGTTCTCCTTCAGGCGCCGATGATGTTGCAATCACGCCCCGGGTATGCCAATAAGATCCTTCATGAAGCCCTCCCCAAGAGGGCGGAATGGCCGATGGAGGAGAGATCGTGGAAACCGGGATTTCAGCGTGCATGATCACGTTCAATAACGGGCGCACCGTGGAAAAGGCGCTCAGGAGCGTCGCGTCGTGGGCCGCCGAGGTGATCGTGATCGACTCGCTGAGCACGGACGGCACCTACGAGATCGTCAAGCGCTACGCCACCACCTGCGAGCAGCGTCCATGGCCCGGGTTCAGGGAACAGTACAACTACTGCATCACCCGGGCGACCAACGACTGGGTCGTGTTTCTGGACGCGGACGAGGAGATCTCCCCTGAGCTGGCCCGCGAGATGCTCCAGAGGATACGGGACGACAACGGCGCCTATGACGGCTACATCGCCCACCGGAGGAACTACTACTTGGGCAGGTGGATCATGCACGGCGGTTGGGTCCCGGACCGCGAGATCCGACTCTTCCGGAAGTCCAGGGGCGCTTTCGCCGGCGGCCTCCACGCCAAAGTCGAGGTCGAAGGGAAGGTGGGCGAGCTCAAGCACTACTACTACCACTACAACTACCGCGACATCGCCGACCAGATCGACACCATCAACCGGTACTCGAAGACCGCTGCCGAAGACATGGTGAGAGAAGGGAAGAGATTCTCGTATATCGATCTTCTGTTGCGGCCTCCACTGCGGTTCATCAAGGAATACGTGTTCAAGAGGGGGTTTCTGGACGGGCTGCCCGGGCTGGTCATCGCGGTGTCGACCATGTATTACGTGTTCGTGAAGTATGCCAAGCTCTGGGAGCTGGAACGATTCGGACAGGAAGGGTCATGACGTGAATCTGAATGATTTCTATCGGGGCAAGAACGTCCTGGTCACCGGAGGGCTGGGTTTCATCGGTTCCAACCTCGCCATCAGGCTCGTTGAGCTGGGTGCGGTGGTGACCCTGGTGGACAACATGCTGCCCAGGCAGGGGGGAAACCTCTTTAACATCGAGCCGGTCAAGGACAGGGTGAGGATCAACTTCTCCGACGTGAGGAACCAGCTGTCCATGAACCACCTCGTCAAGGGTCAGGACGTGGTCTTCCATCTCGCAGGCCAGGTCAACCACGTTGACTCCATGAGAAATCCGGTCCTGGATCTCGAGATCAACTGCCACGGCACCCTCGTGCTCATGCAGGCGCTCAGGCACCACAACCGCGAGGCCGTGGTCGTGTACTCGGGCACCAGGGGAGAGTACGGCTCGAGCGTAAAGCTGCCGGTGAACGAGGACCATCCCACCAACCCCAAGGGACTCTACGCGGTCACAAACCTGGCGGCAGAGAAAATGATCGTGGTCTACAACCAGGTCTACGGCATCCCCGCCGTGTGCCTGAGGATCACCAATACCTTCGGGCCGAGGCACCAGATGATGCACGACGAGTACGGCGTGTTCAACTGGTTCATCAGGAAAGCCATGGACGACGAGGCACTGCCGGTGTTCGGCGACGGCTCCATCGTCCGGGACTTTCTCTACGTGGAGGATCTCGTGGAG
>JBASVF010000117.1:0-2451 GCA_049275795.1 Desulfomonilia bacterium | reverse complement strand
AGCTCGAGCAGCGCCAGGCGTTGCGAGACCCCGGCGAGCGAGGCAAGGGGCCTGGCATACGCGGCATCGAAGGGGATGGAGGCCCGGGAAAGCGCTTCCATCACCGGCTGGGCCTGCGCACGGGTGCGCACGATGACCGCGATGTCGCTGAGGGAGTACTCGGCCCTGGCCCGCTTTACGCCCCGGTGCGAGAGGCCGCCTGCGAGCGACTCGATCTCGCGCGCTATGAACTCGGGCTCGAAGGGTGTGTTCACGACGGTCACGGGACCGCCTTTGCGCGTGCTTTGGACCGCGGAGCGGCCGATGAACGCATTTGAGGCGGCTGCTATGCCGGTGTGGAGCCGGTAGGTGCTCGTCAGGTCGATGGTCTTCGACCGCGGGTTGTCGCGCAGGAAATCGTCGAAGCTCGCCTTACTGCTGCCCCGAAAGCCGTAGATGGCCTGGTCGGGATCGCCGATGACCATCAGGCTGCCCTCGCCGGGCGCGATCAGCTTCAGGAACTCGTACTGCAGGGGATTGATGTCCTGGAACTCGTCCACCATCACGTGCTCCCAGTCGGGCGTGAACCTGCCTTGGCTGATGAGCCGGGCGGCCTCGGAGATCATGCCCTCGTAGGTCAGGCAGCCCTCGGCCTGAAGGGCCTCAAGCAGGAAGGCCTGGTCCTGGTCCAGGGGCCTGCCCGTGCCCAGGCGCAGGACAAGGTCGTCCACGAAGGGGCCCGGCTCGGGAATGCCCCACAGCCCGGCCGTTCGCACGAGCAGGTCTTCGTCCGCGATCTCGAAGCGGACCCCGCAGTCGCGCAGGATCCGCGCGGCAAGGGCATGGAAGGTCGACACCTCGGCCCGCTCGTCCGAGAGTCTCTCGCGGATCTCACGCGCCGCCTTGACCGTAAAGGTCACTGCCAGGACCCTGCCAGCCCCCTGATCCAGGAGAGAGCGGATGCGCTCGACCAGGGTGCGGGTCTTGCCCGTGCCCGGCCCGGCCCTCACCACGAGTCTGCCCTCGCGGCAGGACACCGCCTCCTGCTGGGCCGGACTCAGCTCGATGCCGGCCGGGGGATCAGGATCGGGGTCCACTGGCGCCTTCCGCGGCCCGGGGGTCCCCCGCTTTCGCGCCCGGCCGATGGGACTGCCCAGGAGCTCGCCCGTAAAGAGCAGGTCGTCCTCGTGCTCGCGGAACACCCGCACGCGCCCGAATTTGCCGTCGTAGCCCGGCTCCCTGCTCACCTCGCCCGCGCGCATGCGGGAGAGCGCCAGGGCTAGCACGTCACCCGCCACGGAGCGCACCTCTTCGATATCGACATCGACCAGCAGCTGGAGCTCGTCACCCAGGCGCGGGACCAGCCGGTCGTAGGCCGCCCTCACCCGCCTGGATGCGCTGCCCGTGCCGACGATCTCTCCCAGGACCTCGGCCAGGGGCACGAGCGAATAGAACGGCCGCGCCGATTCCGGCCGGGAGCCGTCGTGCCGGTCGGCAAGCTCCTCGACCCGGCTCAAGACCCCCACGGTGAGCTTTTTGCCGCACACCGGGCAGATGCCGCCCAGGGCGATCGTCTCCTCGGGTTCGAGCACCACGCCGCAGTCGCGGTGGCCGTCGAGGTGGTACTTGCCCTCTTCGGGAAAGAACTCCACCGTGCCCGAGAGCCCCTCGCCCGTTTTCATGGCATGGAGCATGGAGTAGTAGTCCAGGCCGGTCTCGAAGATCGTGGCCTCCCTGCCGAGCTTGTCGGCCGAGTGGGCGTCGGAGTTCGAGACCAGGCGGTAGCCGTCGAGGCTGCTGACCGACCAGTTCATGGGCGGGTCCGACGAGAGGCCCGTCTCTACGGCAAAGATGTGGCTGGCGAGATCGCCGTAGCACTCGGCGATGGTGTCGAACCCGGACTTCGAGCCCAGGACCGAAAACCAGGGGGTCCAGATATGGGCCGGAATGAGAAAGGCGTGCTCGCTCGACTCGAGCACGATCTCGAGCAGGTCGCGCGAGGTGATGCCCAGGATGGGCCTTCCGTCGGAAATGATGTTGCCCACCCGGGCCAGCGAGGCCGAGATGCGGCGCGCGGCCTCGAGGTGCGGGGCGCCGATGAGGTGATGGACCTTGCGCACCCGGGGGCCCTGCTTGTAGATGGTGCTGATCTCGGCGGTGAGCATGAACCGCACCCCGCCGGCATCCTGCCTCATCCGGTAGAGCCCGGGCTCGGCCTCCTCGAGCTCCTGTTCGATCTCGCCCAGCCACGCTGGATGGGTGAAGTCGCCGGTTCCCAGCACCGAGATGCCCTTGAGCCGGGCGCCCTCGGCCAGGCTGCGCAGGGTGAGGTCCCTGCTCGTGGCGCGGGAGAACCTTGAGTGGATGTGAAGGTCGGCGAAGAATCTCACGCTGGAAGATCTCGGAGGGGTCGGGCCCCGCGCAGGGGAAAATATGACGTATTGTCCTTCACGGCTCGTTCTGCTATTAGGT
>JBASVF010000116.1:0-8761 GCA_049275795.1 Desulfomonilia bacterium | reverse complement strand
GTTTTGAGTGTCACACTCTTCGAGAAGACGCCAATTATACATGCACTTACAGATTCAAATGGGCAAGATTCAGGGGCAGTTCCCAGCAACCAGCTGACTTTATTCGATTAACGTTGGGACAGTAGTGGTCTTCTATGAGAAGGGAGGTAGTTCATGAGGAGATTCGTTCTTGTTGTTGCTGTCGGTCTGGTTTTCTGTGCTCAGGGTGTGTTCGCGGCGCCGCCGGAGGGAGAAGGCTGGGAGCTGTCGAAGCAGGGTGAGGGTATCGATGTGTACACCAGGCCTGTTGAAGGGCTGGACGCCAAGGAGTTCATGGCGATCGGAGAGGTCGATGCTCCCCTGAGGGTGATCATGCAGGTGGTTCGCGACATCCCATCCTACCCCCAGTGGTACGGGTTCTGCCGCGACATCAGGCAGCTCGAGGAGTACAACGAAAGCCATCGCCTCGTGTATTTCGTGCTGGCGACCCTGTGGCCCACAAAAGACCGGGACATGGTGATCGAGGCGGTGGACGTGACGGATTACGAGAAGGGCATATCCAAGGTCACCACGAGGGCCCTCAAGGAAGAGATCGTCCCCCTCGACAAGAGGTACGTGAGGATGACCCACATGATCGGGAACATCACCTTCACCGAGAAGGATGGCAAGACCCATGTGGTCTACACGTGCCAGTCCGACCCGGCGGGCAAGGTCCCGGTCTCGCTTTCCAACATGATTGCCATCAACCAGCCCTATGACTCCATTGTGGGATTGAGGAAGATGGTACAGAAGGACGAGTACTGGCAAAAAGCCGGGTTGACCCGGCAGTAGCCGTCTCCTGGGAAAGATGGTATAGAGGCGCCGCCCGGGTACACACTGCACCCGGGCGGTTTTCATTCCGAGGAGATCAAGGAGAAAGCCGAATGAACGACTCGCGGAAGAACGGCCTCATACCCACCCATCCGGGACGGGTTTTCCGGTTCTGCCCGGGATGCGGCTCTCCGGGACTGAGCCTCGTGGGGGGACGATCTCTCTCATGCGCTGGGTGTGGGTTCACCTACTACCTCAACGCAGCGGCGGCAGTGGCCGCCCTGATCGAGGACCCGGACCGGGGCCTGCTCCTGACACGCAGGGCGTGCGATCCGGGCAAGGGCACCCTCGACCTTCCCGGCGGGTTCGTCGACCTCGCCGAGAGCGCCGAGCAGACGCTGGCCCGCGAGGTGCAGGAGGAGCTGAACCTCGAGGTGATCTCCTCGAGGTTCCTGGGAACCTTTCCCAACACCTACCTTTACCGGGGCATCACCTATTTCACCCTGGATCTCGCCTTTGAGTGTGAGGTGAAAGACTTCAACACCCTGAGGGCGGGAGACGACGCACAGGAGTGCCTCTTCGTCAGGGCCCGCGATATCCGCCTCGAAGACATCGGGCTCGACTCCATCAGGAACATGGTGGCCCGGTACGTGCGCCGTTCGATCGGGGGTTAACAAAGGGAAGAGGATCTCAGATCCTTCCCGGAGCACGATATGACAACATCCTCTTTACAAACATGGGATTTCTAGTAAAAAACGACCTATGAAACTCGATCTGAGCGCTTACGTCTCCGAGTTCACCCTTCGCAGGCTCGCCGGAGCCCAGGAATACCGGCTCGGAATGGAGTACTTCCAGGAGTCCCGGGTCACCTCCTTGAAGGAACGGAGCGGGAGCATTACGGCAACCGTCCTGGGTTCGGAAAAGTACCGCACGCAGCTCAAGATAGATCGCCTGGCCCTGGAGCTCGAGTTTTCGTGCTCGTGCCCGCAGGGAATGGAGGGCAGATTCTGCAAGCACCTCGTGGCAACGGGCCTTGCCTGGCTCTCCAGGCGCAAGAGTGAGGGCGCGAAGCGCTCCGGCAGGAAGGCTCCGGCCCGGCTGACGGTTCCCGAGTGGCTGGCCAGGCAGAAGAAATCCGTGCTGGTGGAGATCGTCCTGGAGCACGCCGATGACGATGACGACTTCTGGAACTGGCTCGAGATGCACGCCTCGATAAACCCCGATGGCACCATCGATGTCGATCGGCTGAGGAAGTGCCTGAGCACGGTGATCCTGGCCGAGGACTTCATCGACTGTCACGAGAGCTACGATTACTTCTGCCGGGTCGGCAATGCCCTGGATATCCTGGAAAACCTGCTGGAGACGGGCCACGCGGCGGAGGTCATGGAGCTCTGCGAGCATGCGCTCTCGGACGTCGAGACAGCCATGGACCCGCTGGGAGATTCCGGGGACTCCATGGACGATATCATCTCCGGGCTCGTGGACATTCATCACCGGGCATGCAGGAAGGCCAGGCCCAACCGCAGAGAGATGGCCCGCAAGCTCTTCGAATGGGAGCTCGGATCCAAGCATGACATATTCTCGGGCGCCTCGGAGCTCTATGCCGACATCCTCCAGAAGGAGGGGCTGGCCGAGTACCGCAGGCTGGCCGAGAAGGCATGGACCGGGGTCAAGCCCCTGGGCCCAGGCGAGAAGGTGAAGTACGACGCCTGCCGCTACCGGCTCAGGAACATCATGGAAACGCTCGCACGGCGGGAGGGCAACGTGGACTTCCTCGCCGAGATCAAGAAGAGAGACCTGACCAGGCCGGTGTGCTTCCTGGAGATCGCCAGGCTCTACCAGGAGGCGGGAAGGCACGAAGAGGCCCTTGCCTGGGCCGAGCGGGGCGTGAGCGCATTCGAGAAAAACCCGGACATCCAGCTCCTGGATTTCCTGGCCGATATCTACCATCGCCAGGGAAATGACGCGAAAGCCCTGGACCTCGTCTGGAAGTCCTTCTGCCTCAATCCCGGGCTTTCCCGGTACCGCAGCCTGAAGATCCACGCCCGGAGGCAGGGCTCGTGGCCCGAGTGGAGGGAGAAGGCCACCGAACTGATCCGGCGGCATCTCGAGCAGGGAACGGTCACCAGGAACCGGAACAGGGGGCCCATGCGGCTGTACAACCGCGTTGACCACTCGCTCCTGGTGCAGATCCTCATGGAGGACAACGATCTCGATGCCGCCTGGGAGGAGGCCCTCAAGGGCGGGTGCTCTGATTCCCTCTGGATGCAACTCGCTCTCAGACGGGAAAAGACGCACCCCGAAGACTCGCTCATGGTCTACCAGCAGCAGATCGGGTCCATCATCAACTGCAAGAGCAGCGACGCCTACCAGGAGGCCATGAGGCTGCTGGGACGGATCAGGGATCTCATGGTCCAGCTGGGCAGGGCGGAAGAGTTCGGTGCCTACCTCCAGAAGCTGGGCGCGGAGCATGGACGGAAGCGCAGCTTCATGAAGCTGCTGGGAAAAAAGAAGTGGGTTTGAAAGGCATGCCGGAAGGAAGGCGGCTTAACAGGGCCGCGCATGATCGAGCGGGAGGTCTTACCATATCATGTCAGGATTCAGCGAGCTGATGAAGAAACGGCGATCGGTCCGGGATTACGAGGACCGGAAGGTGCCCCTTCAGGTGGTCATGGAGCTCATCGCGGATGCATACGAGGCCCCCAGCGGGGGAAACCGCCAGCCCTGGGCCTTTGTGGTGGTGCAGGATGCCCGGATGATCCGCAGGCTCTCGGACGAGAGCAAGAGGAACATCCTCGCAGACGAGGAGGCCATGAGGTCCCCCGCCTTGAGGCAGTACCGGCCCGTCCTGAGCGACGAGGGATTCAACGTGTTTTACAACGCGCCCTGCCTGGTCTACATTACCGCACCCAAGGGACTGCCCTCAGCAGCCGCGGACTGCAGCCTCGCCGCGGCCTACTTCATGCTCTCGGCGGCGGAGAGAGGCCTGGGCACCTGCTGGGTGAACCTCGGTTCCTCGATCAAGGACCCGGACACGCTGAAAACCTTGTGCATCCCGGACGACCACAGGATCATGGCCACCATCATCCTGGGCTATCCCCGGACGATCCCGGAAAGACCGCCCAGGAACGATCCCAGGATCCTCGCGGTCATCGGGTAGCCCTGCGGGCGGCATCGAGCGGTCTGCGACGGCCTCGTCCGGCACGCAGGGGGCCGGGGGTCCGGACTCTCGTCAGCGTCCGGTTCTTGAAAGAGGCGGGAAAGAATCGCACTCATTGAAGATTGCAGCCGGCATCGGACCTAAAGGTTCCGGCGTTTACGACCCGTGCCGCCGATAGGCCGGGCTACCGGGTACCTTTGGAAAAGGGGCTGAGGCTCTCGCCCGGGTCGTCCTCGAAGAAATCGAGCTCCTCGAGCACCCTCCTGATGAGGGCCAGGACGAATCCCCTCTCCCGGTACCTGCGGTTCATCTCCCTGGCCCATTCCACGAGCGCCCTGGGGACCTGGATGGTGAGCAGGTAGCTCTCTTTTTCGTCGGATACCTGCATCCTTTCGACGAGCACCATGCCCCGGGGATGGTACCTCCCGGCAAGCTCCCTGAGGAGGGCGATATCTTCCCGGTGCAGGTCGAGGTCGATATCCGGTCTTATCACTCTTCCCATGTTCCCTCCCGTTTGTTCTGAACGAGCTCCTTCCGGTCGCAGGCGGTCAACGGTCATCCGTATGCACCCTCCTGGTGTGCCATGAGACAGGGATGCGCATGCGCTCGATTCGAGGAGGCAGTGTGGAGGATCCCGAGTCTACAGTAATATATTGGAAGGCCCGGTGAGAAATCAAGCCCGGTGCCGGGCCTTCCTCCGTGATGCCCCACTCCGCCCCCGTCCCGCGGGGCGGGCGGGATGGAGGAAGTCGCCCCGGTCATTCCCTTGCCCCACTATTGAACGACGCCCCATGGGAAACCCTCACCGGGCGACCTATCATCAGTAGTAGGTATGGCAAGGCATATCTCAAAGATGGATCATGCAAGCTCCAGGCATAACACCTGCCGGTATCACGGGAGAGGTTGAACGTTTATGGGAAGACGGAATGGGGATGCAGGCAAGATGGGCGGTGAGGTCTCTTCTGCTCGCAAGGGAGGGCCGGGGGCACCGGGTTCGCTCCCCGGTCCGGCCGAGATCCTGGATCAGGTGGACGTGGGAATTTTGCTGCTGGATCGAGAGCGTCGCTTTGCATACGTGAACGCCCGTGCCGCCGAGCTGCTCGGCCGAAGGCGGGAAGATCTCGTCGGGCAGAGCCTGCAGGATGTGATCCCTCCCGAGGCACGGGCTCCTCTCAAGGAAGAGCTGGACCGAAGTGCGAGAGAAAACCTTCCGTCCGGCTTCGATTTCCTCTACCCAGGCCGGATCCCGCGCTGGCTCAACTTCAGATCGACCCCGGCCGGCCCGGGGCTCGTCCTGGTCATCCAGGATGTCACCTCGCGTAAGAAAGCAGAGGAAAAACTCAAAGAGAGCGAGAGCCGTTACCACAGCCTCTTTGAAAACAACCACGCGGTCATGCTTCTCATCAGGCCCAGCACGGGCAGGATCGTGGACGCAAACCGGGCTGCAGAAAAGTTTTACGGGTATACCAGGCAGCAGCTCGTCTCGATGTCCATCACGGACATCAACATCCTCGATCACGACCAGGTGATGCAGGAGCTGAGAAAGGCCGAGTCCCGGGAACAGGGGGTGTTCTTCTTCCGGCACCGGCTCTCAAGCGGCGAGGTGCGGGACGTGGCCGTATACACCGGGCCGATCCAGGTCTCCGGAGAGCCTCTCCTGTACTCCATCGTCCATGACATCACCGAGCAGCAGCAAGCACGGGAAAAGGTGCGCAGGCTCAACGAGGAGCTCGAGCTCAAGGTCAGGGAGCGGACCGGGGAGCTCACCCGGGCGATCGACAGGCTCGAGAGGCAGCGGGGAATCCTCAAGACCATCATCGACAATGTCCCGGTGATGCTCGCGTTCTATGACGAAGCCGGGAAGGTGGCCCTGATCAATCGTGAGCTGGAAAAGGTGTCCGGCTGGTCGGGTGAAGAGATACCGGGTATCAACCTCATCTCTGCGATATTCCCCGATCCCGGCTACCGCAGGCGGGTCCTCAGGCTCCTGGAGGAGACTTCTCCTGCCTGGAACGAACTCGAGATGACCACCCGTTCGGGCGAGACCGTGCACGCCTCCTGGTCGATGATAAGGATACCAGGCGGCTCCCGGGTCGGCATCGGCATCGATCAGAGCGAGCGCAGGAAGATGGAGCTGGACACGATGCGGCTGGTCACGGCCGTCGAGCAGTCGGGCGAAGGCATCGTGATATTCAGCCCCGACTGGGTGGTGGAGTACGCAAACCCGGCTTACGAGTCCATGAGCGGGTACAGTCGCGAAGAGCTCATCGGCAGGAAGATTACCAGCTTAACCGACTACCTGGGGGAGAGCGGCTTCGAGGAGATCATCGAGCACGTCACCACGCACCGCAGGGAGTGGAAGGGCAGGCAGAAGAGGGTGAGGAAGACCACGGGCGAGGATTTTCTCATCAGCGTGACGGTAACCCCGGTGCTCAGCCGGGAAGGCGTGATCACGAACTTTATCGAGATCGTCAGGGACATCACCATGGAGTTGAGGCTGCAGGACCAGCTCTTCCAGAGCCAGAAGCTCGAGGCCGTAGGCACGCTGGCAGGAGGAATCGCCCACGACCTGAAGAACGTGCTCGGCCCCATCGTGATCGACGCCGAGCTCGCGCTGATGGATGTGCCTGAAGGGCATCCTGCCCACGGGCTGCTGAGGGAGATCATGCAGGCGGCCAGGATGGGCAAGGACCTGGTCCAGCAGATCGTCACCTTCAGTCGACGGGAACCGCCGGAAAAGAAGCCGGTGGCCATCGAGCAAGTGCTGAGTGAGGCCCTGGAATTCCTCGCGTCGGGGCTTGCCCCGAATATCGAGGTGCGCAAGCTGATTCACGCAAAGGGTGCGGTCGTGATGGCCGACCCTACGAGGATCAAGCAGGTCATGATCAACCTCGGCATCAATGCCGGCCATGCCATGCGCAAAAACAGCGGTGTGCTGGAGATCGAGCTCAGGAGAGAGAACCTGAGCCGGGACGAGGCGTACGACCTCTCGCCGGATCTCGAAGCAGGTCCGTACGTGCGGATCGTGGTCAGGGACACCGGGGAAGGCATGGACAAAAAGACCTTGGAGAGGATCTTCGAGCCGTTCTTTACCACCAAGAAAAAAGGCGAGGGATCGGGCCTGGGGCTGTCGGTCGTGCACGGCATCGTCAGGGAGCACGGGGGCGCGGTCACGGTTTGGAGCAGACCGGGCAGAGGCTCGGTATTCTCCGTGCTGCTGCCGGCCATGGAAGAGAACGAAGAGGCCGCCGGACGAAACCCGTCCGGCGGGATGCCGCGATAGGGTGCTTGATCGCAGGATACAGTCAGGTATCTTTTTCCTATAGAGGATGAACATGGCACGAGACCGCGGACCCAAGCACAAGAAATCCAGGAGGGAAGGGGTGGACCTGTACGGCACGGGGGGCGAGAGCCTCCAGCGCCGTCTGCAGCAACCCCCGGGCATGCACGGAAAGAAGCCGCGGAGACGCGAGAGCGAATACAGCCGGCACCTGCGCGAGAAGCAGAAGGTCAAGCGCATGTACGGTTTGCAGGAAAAACAGTTTCTCAAGTTCTTCGAGAAGGCCCGGCAAACCCCCGGAGAGACCGGCACCGAGATGCTCAAGCTGCTCGAGAGGAGGCTCGACAACGTGGTCTACCGCCTGGGCTTTGCCCGAACCCGGCTCCAGTCGAGGCAATTCGTGTCGCATGGACACGTGCAGGTAGACCAGGCAAAAGTCGACATCCCCTCGTTCCTGGTGGAGCCGGGTCAGACGATCACCCTGGACCGGCTTGTACTCGAGATGCCGGACGTACAGGCGCTGATGGAGAACCCTCCACCGGTGCCGGCCTGGCTCCTGCGCCGGGAGAACGGCGGAGAGGTCGTGAGAGAGCCCGACCGCAGCGAGATCGACCCGGACATCGACGAGCGGCTCATCGTGGAGTTCTACTCCCGGTAGGCAGGAGAGGCCCGTACGGAAAGACCTATGCCCCGTCCCCGGAGCGGTCCGCCCAGCGCGCATTTGCCATGGCCTTCTGGATGTCCTCGAGGCTCGAGAGCTTGAGCAGCTCCGAGGCGTACTCTCGGGCGTCCGAGATCCGGATGCGCGAGATGCTCTCCTGGACCAGGGGCAGGAACTGGGGGTTTACGCTGAACATCCGGATGCCGATGCCCAGGAGAAAGGGCAGGTGGGCTGTGTCATGGGCCATCTCGCCGCAGATGGACACCTCCCTGCCGCTCGAAAGCGCCGCCTGGACGATCCGGTTGAGCCCCCGGAGCACCGAGGGATGGTGCGCGGCATAGTACCGCGAAACCCGCTGGTTGGAGCGGTCGACGGCAAGCAGGTACTGGACGAAGTCGTTTGTGCCGATAGAGAAGAAATCCGAATGCCGGGCAAGCTCCTCCATGATGTCCACCACCGAGGGGAGCTCCACCATCATGCCGATGGACGGGTTCTCGCAGAAGGGGACCTGCTCGCGGGAGAGCTTCTCCATCGAGGAGAGCACCACCTGCCGGGCCTGGAGAAACTCGTCAACCGAAGAGATCATGGGGAACATGATGCGCGCCTCTTTTGCGCCCGCGGCTGCCCGGAGCACGGCCCTGATCTGGGTCGAGAAGATGTCGGGGTTGCTCAGCGAGAAGCGGATCGACCGCAGGCCCAGTTCGGGATTGGTCTCGGGAGGTGCGTCGAGGTAGGGCAGCACCTTCTCGCCGCCCACGTCGAGGGTGCGCACGGTCACGGGCAGCCCTTTCATCTCGTCGAAGAGTCGCTTGTAGATGAGGTACTGCTCGGCCTCCGAGGGAAAGGCAGGGCGTATGAGGAAGGGGAACTC
>JBASVF010000115.1:0-9470 GCA_049275795.1 Desulfomonilia bacterium | reverse complement strand
TGGGAGGCGGCCCAGGCGGCAAAGAAGCAGATAGAGGACAGCAGGGGCAATGTCTTGGGCGTGATTCTCAACAGGCGAAAGATGTATATACCCGGGTGGGCGTACAGGTTCATTTGAGATACCTGGGCGGCATTCTCTCATGGAGGAGGACAGGGTGTTGGGAATCACAAGCGTCTTCGGCTTCCGAATCGGGTTTATGAGGGTCTTCAATCGCTTGGGCGGCGTTCATTCCCGGAAGGATTTCGCCAGGCTCCTCGATCATGAACGCTCCAGGGCCGACCGCGGCGGCAGGGAGTTCTCCCTGGTCGTCTTTGTTTTGCCGCACATCGCCAAAGACCAGCGGGCGCAGCGGCATTTCATCAGGAGGCTCGTCAACAGGGTCAGGCAGACCGAGCTGATCGGCTGGGTAAAAACCGGCGAGACGCTCGGGGTCATCCTGCCCGACACCCCTTCCCATGGCGCGTACAAGCTGGTGCGCGACATCTTTTCTCTTAACGGAAAACCATTCACCAACCGAGCCTTTACTGTATACACCTACCCGGGAAGCCGGCTCAGAAGCATTCACGGCCCGGGCAGAACCCAAGGCGAGTCCGGGCAGGCGGGGGATGATGATTCGGCCGACACTGGGGAGGGCCCTGGAGAGCACAGCGGCCCCGACCCATTCTCGATTCATGGGCTCCCCTTCCCAATACCGGGCATCCCTCTGTGGAAGAGGGCTTTCGATATCATGGGCGCCACCGCCGGGCTTGCGCTCCTGTCTCCGCTCTTCCTGTCGATAGCGCTCCTGATCAAGGCCGTATCGCCCGGTCCCGTCTTCTTCAAGCAGGCGAGGGTGGGGTTTCTCGGCAGGCACTTTACCTGCTGGAAATTCCGCACCATGGAGGTCGAGGCCGATTCCACGGTGCACCGAGACCATGTGCGCGAGCTGTACCGGAACGGGCAATCGCTCAAAAAACTCGATGACGAAGACCCGAGGATAATCCCCTTCGGCAGGGTACTCCGCAAGACCGGCCTGGACGAGGTTCCGCAGCTCATCAACATCCTGCGCGGCGAGATGAGCCTCGTGGGGCCCCGCCCCGATGTTCCCTACTCGGTGGAGCACTATCAGCCGTGGTACAACAGGCGCTTCGAGACCTACCCGGGCATGACCGGCCTGTGGCAGGTGAATGGAAAGAACTCCACCACCCTTGATGGAATGATGCGGCTCGACATCTCGTACGTGAAGAACCGGTCACCGCTGCTGGATGTACGGATCGTGCTCGAGACCATCCCGGCGCTCATCCGGCAGGCCACCGAAAAGTCTTCCCGCCGTGAAAGGCCCGAGCAGGGCAGGGCGATGAGCCTTGGGCGGCAGGTTCTCCAGATGTGCGGGGTGGGCGCGAGGTAAGAGCAGGGTGGCGCGAGATTGAAACGAACAGGCGCGAGGTAGAAACATGACGCTCGAGAGTGCAAGGGTGGCCGTTACCGGCGGAGCGGGGTTTCTCGGCTCCCACGTGGTGGGCCGGCTGCTGGAAGACGGCAACGAGGTCGTTGTCCTGGATGATTTCTCGAACGGTAAGATGGCCCACCTGCAGCGCTACGGCGACAACCCGTCGCTCGAGGTCATCCGGGGAGACATTACCGACCACCAGGACGTCGAGAGGGCGTTTGCGGGGTGTGACGTAGTCATCCACCTGGCGGTATTGGATCTGCGCCAGTCGATAAGGCAGCCCTCCAAGGTGAGCCGGGTGATCACGGAGGGCACGCTCAACTGCCTCGAATGCGCCAGGCGCGAGGGGATAGGGCTGTTCGTGAACTGCTCTTCTTCCGAGGTCTACGGCACGGCTGTCAGAATTCCCATGGATGAGAGCCACCCCATGAATCCCGAGACCCCCTACGCCGCGGCAAAGGTCGCGCAGGACATGTATGTCGCGTCCTTCGGAAGGACCTATGGTCTTCCGTGGTCCACGATCCGGCCGTTCAACATGTATGGGCCGAATTCCCACTGGCAGGGGTTTCGCGGAGAGCTGGTCCCCAAGATGATCGTACGGGCCATGAACCGCCGCCCCCTGGTGGTCTTTGGCGACGGATCGCAGACCCGCGACTTCACCTACGTGGAGGAAGCGGCCCGGGCTGTGGTCTCCGTTGCGGGCAATCCCGCCTGCCAGGGAAAATGCATCAATTTCTGCAGCGGAAAATCAACCTCGGTGAGAAAGATCGCAGAGAGCGTCTGCCAATACTTCGGCCTCGATCCGGATGAGTACATCATAAACGAAAGCCCCAGGCCCGGCGACGTGTTGCGCCACCAGGGCGACAATACCCGCTTTCGAGAGCTCGTGGGGTTCGGCCCGGAGATCGGCATCGAAGAAGGCATACCCCGCACCGCGGCATGGTTCGAGTCGCTGCCGTTTGCCCCGCATGAACTTCTCGAGCAGGAAGTGATCAAGAACTGGGAATAACCGGTGCTCGAGGGAAAGACCTTTCTCGTAACCGGCGCAACGGGCAGACTGGGCAGCGAGACCGTGCTGCGTCTCGAAGAGCTGGGCGCCCGGGTCCTGCCTCTTGCGCTGCCGGGATACCCGCACGAACCGAAGCGGGTCGCCTGGAAGGCCCGCAGAAGGCCCATTCCCATATGCGGCCTTGCAGACCTCGAGGATCTCGAGGCGCCGGACGACATTATCAACTATCACTGGGCGGTCGATCGCACGCTGTCCTTCGCGGACCAGCTCCTCTTCGAGATCTCGAGCAACATACACCGGCCGGCCTTCCTTTGGGAATGGCTCCGGGACAAGCCTCTTGCCCGGTTTGTCAACATATCCAGCATAAAAGTGTACGGCCCTCTCACAAACGGCCCTGTCTCATCCGAGACCGAGCCCAGGCCGGACTCTCCCTATGGAATCGCCAAGCTGGCGGCCGAGCACTGCTTCGATGTCTTCTTCCAAAGCTCGGGATGGCAGGTTACCCACTTGCGCCTGTGCTCGGTCGCCTCGTGCGGCGAGCATCCCTCGCATCTGATGAGCCGGCTCTATGAAAGCGCCTTTGGCGAGCGGCCCTTTACGCTGAACCGGGGAAACATCTGCTCGATCCTCTACATCGACGAGGCCGTCGATCTCGTGATCAGCGCGGCGCTGACCGCGGACCGCAGGCGTTACCTCGTCATGGCCGATCCTCTCGCCGTAGGCAGGATGGCCTCCATGTTCGAAGAGATCTCCGGGAAAAAGGTCCATGCTTTATACGCAGGCGAGCAACCAGGCATCGTGGAAAGGGCCTTTGTTTCCGACAGGGAAAGGCTTTGCGCCACATGGACGCGCATCGTCCCGCCGGAGAGGATGATCAGGCTCTACATAGATGCCCGAAAGCAGGCAGAGAGCGGCACCCGGTCCGCTGATCCTCATCTCGACCGCCCGGAGGGGGAATACCATGCAAAAAGCTCTTAACATTGGTGTAATCGGATATGGATACTGGGGCCCGAATATCGTGCGCAACTTCCACGCGCTCGACTCGGTGAAATCCCTTTTCGTGTGCGACATGAGATCGGACGCCTGCTGCGCCGCAAAAAAGAACTTTCCGAGCGTGCAGACCACGACCGATGTAAACTCCATACTCACATCCCCGGATATCGATGCCGTGGCCGTGATCACTCCGGTGTTCACCCACTACGAGCTGGCAAAGAAGGCGCTCGAGAACGGCAAACACGTGTTCGTCGAAAAGCCGTTCACGTCCACCGTGGCCCAGGCCGAGGAATTGATCGAGCTGGCCGAGCAGAAGCACCTCCAGATCATGGTCGACCACACGTTCCTTTTTACCGGGGCTGTCAGAAAGATCAGGGAGCTGATAGACAAGAACGTGCTGGGCGAGCTGTACTACTATGATTCCATGCGGGTGAACCTCGGGCTCTTCCAGCACGACGTGAACGTGATCTGGGACCTGGCGCCCCACGACCTCTCGATCATGGATTACGTCATCGACGAAAAGCCCGAGGCGATCTCGGCGCACGGCAAGCCGCACTTCAGCGAAAGGCTGGAGGACGTGGCGTTCATCACCGTGTTCTTCGGCAACAACATCATCGCCCACTTCAATGTCAGCTGGATCTCTCCGGTAAAGGTCCGGACCACCCTCATCGGCGGGGAGAAGAGCATGGTCGTGTGGAACGACCTGGACGCCGACGAGAAGATCAAGGTCTACGACAAGGGAGTGAAGGTGACGAACCGGGAGGGGGTGTACGACCTCCTCGTGAGCTACCGGTCAGGCGATACCTGGGCCCCGAAGATACCCCAGAACGAGGCCCTCAAGGAAGAGGCCCAGTATTTCATCGACTGCGTCCTGAACGGCCAGCGCCCGATCAACGACGGGCATGCCGGCCTGAGGGTGGTGAGGATGATGGAGGCATCCACCAGGTCCATACGCGACGACGGCAAACCCGTCAAGCTGAACGGGTGGTAGGCCGGCGGAAAGACTTGCGCAGTGTTCGCCCGAGCAGGAGGGTCCTTTCACCCGGATGCAAAACCGGCAATCGAGACGCCTATGGAATACACCTGCATAGCAAAGGACGTGTGCCTGGGAAACAACGTGGTTCTCTCCAGGTTCGTCAACCTCTACGGCTGCACCATCGGGGACAATACGAAGATAGGGGCCTTCGTGGAGATCCAGAAGAACTCGAGGGTGGGCAGAAACTGCAAGATCTCCAGCCACACGTTCATCTGCGAGGGGGTCGTCATCGAAGACGGGGTGTTCATCGGGCACAACGTCACGTTCATCAACGACCGCTATCCCCGTGCCACGAACCCCGACGGCACCCTGCAGACGGATGACGACTGGGAGTGCATTCCCACCCTGGTGAAGAAGGGCGCCTGCATCGGCTCGGGCGCGACCCTGCTCTGCGGCGTCACCGTGCATGAAAACGCGGTGGTCGGCGCCGGCAGCGTGGTGACCAGGGATGTTCCTCCATCCGTTATCGTTGCCGGGAACCCGGCGAAAGTGCTGAGGGAGATTACACCCGGGTAAGGCCGCTGGGAGGACGGGCCGAGGTTCGATCGATGCGGAGCCGTGATCTCGGGTGCATCCGGCGCGGCACGGGGCCGTGATACCCGGATGCCAGCCAAGAGAACGGCCGCATTACCCTTGCAGGAGTAAAAAAGGTGAACGTTCCATTTCTCGACCTGGTACAGCCGCATGCTGACCTCAAGGATGAGCTGGTAGCCCTGTTTTCCGATATCCTGGCATCGGGCAGGTTCGTGGGCGGGCCCGTTGTCGATCGGTTCGAAGAGGAATTTGCCGAGTTCTGCGGCACGAAGCACTGCATCGGGGTGGGCAGCGGGACCGACGCGCTGCGGTTCGCCCTGATGGCATCGGGGATAGAGCCGGGCAGCATCGTGATCACGGTTCCGAACACCTTCATCGCTACCACGGAAGCCATCTCGCAGGCCGGCGGAGTGCCGGACTTCGTGGATATCGACGAGAAGACCTTCAACATCGACCCTTACAAGCTCCGCGAGTACCTGGCCGGGGAGTGTCGCCCTCACCCCGTGACAGGGAGGCCGATACATCGGCGAATGAACAGGCCGGTCTCTGCGATCGTGCCGGTGCACCTCTACGGGCAGGCGGCAGACATGGACCCCATCCTGGCCCTTGCGCGCGAGCACGACCTGGTCGTGATCGAGGACGCCTGCCAGGCCCACGGCGCCCAATACTACTCGGAGGATGAGGGCTGCTGGAAGACCGCGGGTTCCATGGGCGATGCGGCGGCTTTCAGCTTTTACCCGGGCAAGAACCTCGGCGCCTGCGGAGAGGCCGGGGCGGTAACGACAAACAGCCGGGAAACAGCCGAGAAGATACGGATGCTCCGTGATCACGGGCAGCCCCGAAAGTATCACCATGACATCGAGGGATACAACGGCAGGCTGGATGCCCTCCAGGCAGGAATACTGAGCGTCAAGCTCAAACACCTGGACGATTGGATCCGGCTGAGGAGGCAGGTTGCCGGCTGGTACCGAGAGCTGCTCGAGGATATCCCGGGGGTCACCCTGCCGTTCGAGCCGGAAAAGTCGAGGGGCGTTTACCACCTCTATGTCCTGCGCACGCCGCGAAGAGACGCCCTGATGAGCCACCTGGCCGTAAACGGCATCGGTACGGGCCTGCACTATCCCATCCCTCTTCACAGGCAGAACGCGTACACCGCGATGCCGTTTACGTCCAGGGAATACCCGGTTGCCGAGAGGGCCGCGGAGCAGATACTGTCCCTGCCCATGTACCCGCAGCTCTCCAGGGAACAGGCCGCCTATGTATCCCGGGTGATCCGGGACTTTTTCCTGGAACCGGCAAACGGCCTTGGGGACCGGGAGGGCGTGGGCAACCTGCCCGAGCAGGGTTGAAGGCCCTTTTTGAGGGCAAACCGGAAATGCGCCGGGCGATCCATGAGCCTGCTTCTCCTAGGGAAAAACACGGCCATCTATGCCATCGGCAACCTCTGCCTGAAGGCTGCCGCCTTTCTGCTCATCCCGCTGTATACCCACACCCTGAGCCTGGCTGAATACGGCCTGCTCGCAACCCTCCTGATCACGATCCAGAGCATGATCATTGTCATGAACATGGGGATGAGGACGAGCCTGGTGCGATTTGCCCAGGAGTTCGAGGACAGGGGTCAGACAGGCGCTCTCCTGGGCACGACCGTGCTGATCAATATCCTGGGAGGGGTGTGTGTCACCGCGATCGCGGTCCTCTTTCTGCTGCCGGTCTTCAGGGCCGTGCTGCACACCGGCGAGGTAACCGTCCTGGTGCTTCTCGCCGGTATTGCCGCGCTGGCGCAGTCCCTTTCTCTCCACATCATGTCGTACTACCGGGCGATGCACCGGGCGGCACGGTTCATGGGGGTGGGGATTTCTTCAGCCCTCCTTCTGATAACGGTGAGCTACATCGCCCTCAAGGTCCTGGGCCTGGGCATTATCGGGGCGCTGGGTGCCTATATTCTCACCTACACGGTCGTTTCGGGGTATCTCACGCTGGATGTGCTGCTCAGGCACGGCGTGAGTATCTCGCTGCCCGCGATCCCGCGGATCTTCAGGTTCGGCTTTCCCCTCGTGCTCTCTATGGCGGGGGGGATCGTGATCGTGGAGTCGGGCATATACTTCCTGAGCTATTACCACAAGCTCGAGACCGTGGCCGTATACTCGCTGGGGTTCAAGCTTTCGCAGCTGCTGGCCATTGCGTTCATCCTACCGTTCCAGCTGGCCTTCCAGCCCTTCATGTTCTCCAATCCCAGGAACACGGGCTTGGGAATGCAGCTCGGCACGCTGTTCAAGTCGTACCTGCTCTCGATCATGTTCATGTCGTTCCTGATCGTCCTGGGCACGCATGTAATACTGCCGTACATCGCTCCGCCCGAGTACGCCCGGGCGTTCGACGTCCTGCTGTACCTGCTGCCGCTGACGGCCTTGATCGGGATCCAGTATTTCAGCGAAACGCTCGTGGGCGCCGCGAACAAGACACATCTCATCGGGATGGCCATGGGCGGCTGCGCGGTTCTCTGCCTGTTCATGAACAATGTGCTGATCCCGCCGCTCGGCCTGTACGGCGCGGCAATCGCATCCAACGCCTGCTACCTGTTCGCTGCGCTCACCGTCCTGTGGTTCGGCATACGGGCATTCTCGATCTACCTGGAAGCCTCCAGCCTGTCCGTCATCATGGCGCTCTTTTCCGTATTCCTGCTCATGGCCTTCCTGCTCAACAGGGCCGGAGACCTGGCTTTCTATGCCGGGTGGTTCGCCATGTTTTCTTCGTGCTGCCTGCTGCTGTACCGCGGGCCGTTCTTCAACAGGCAGGAAAGGATACTCATCAAGACCTCTGCAGCCAGGCTGAGATCGGCGATCATATCCTGACCTTTCGCATATGAAGTTCATTCAAGGCATGGATGGGCTTACCCTGGTCCTCATCGCCGCCATCATGCTCTTTTGCCTGGCGGCGATGTTCTTCCAGGCAAGGAGACGCTACGAGCTCGCGCTGGCGATGATCCTCCTGTCTCCCTGGGTTCACTTTCTCTTCGCCCCGGACATACCGGAAACCCCGGAGGATATGTTGAGCGCGGCTGGGAGCATCGAGCCCTCCACCCCCATCCGCATGGGGATCGTGCTGTTTGCGGGGAGCATCGGGATAACGAAGCTCCTCGAGTCGATTCCATGGAGCGATGAAAGGATGCCCCCGGTTTTCTTCGTCCTGGGCGCCTTCATCCTGTACGCACTGCTGTCTACGGGCTACTCCATCGACCAGTCGTACACGTTTGTCCGCACAGCCGAGTTCATCGCGTTCTTCGGGTTTCTCCTGGGGCTTTTTTTCTGGCTGAGCGAACCGGCGCACATGGACAGGGCGATCGATATCTTCTTCCTGTGCGTGATCGTCGGGACGGCCGCGAACCTGTGCACCCTCGCGTTCCTTCCCGACAGGGCATGGTGGTGGGCTGCCCCGGATCGCCTGCAGGGATTCATGTCCCATCCAAACACCCTGGGCGGCTTCTGTATGGTATCCTATCCCATACTGCTGTGGGAGTACACCCGCCGAGGTGTCGTCGGCAAATCACTCATCGCCGTCATGGCCCTCATGCTCCTCGGCATGCACATTCTTTCGGGGTCCCGCACCACGCTCGCCGCTTCGCTCGCGGGATTCGCCCTCTGGCAGGTCATCCTGAACAGGAAGGCGCTGTTCATCCTGGTCGTTTCGCTCATACTCTTCGGCGGATATTTTCTCATGCAGAGCAGGCTCCCGAGCTTTGAACGGCAGGAAAGCAGCCAGATCACCTACCTGACGGGAAGGACCGAGTTCTGGACCGGCAGCGTTGCATTGGCCATGGAACGGCCCATACTCGGCTATGGTTACGGGGTGGAGGGAAAGGTCTGGGAGGACCCACGCTTCCAGTCGGAAAAGGTCAGGTTGTGGCTGGGCAGTGCAAAAAGCTCGCTCCACAACGGCTACCTGTCGGTCCTGATCGGCCTGGGGACAGTCGGCCTGGTATTGTGGCTCGCAGCGCTCTTTCCCCCTGTGCTGGGGGTGGTATCAGCGCCGGTAAGTCCCTCCAAGGCGGTCATTCTCGTCATACTCATGCAGGTGCTCATGGTAAACCTGTTCGAGACGGTCATAACGACCAGCCGGACTCTGGAATCCATAACGTTCTGGGTGTTCTGGACCCTGGCCATACGATACCGAGATTTCACGGCACAGGAAGTCACGTGACATGCCAAGCCGGATCGTCAAACTGATAATATCCGTAATTTATTTAATATCATACGAACTACGCTCCCTGTTGTACCGCGCCCTGGGAAAGAGGGTACCCCCGAGCCTGACCATCCTCACCTATCACTCGGTACGGAGGGACCAGGCGGACCGCTTCAGGCGCCAGCTCGAGCGTCTCGAAGGATACCCTGCGATATTCGCGGATGAAGACATCCCTCCGGGCGCAGGCCGGCGTTTTGTAGCGATCACCTTTGACGACGGGTACGAAACCC
>JBASVF010000114.1:0-2047 GCA_049275795.1 Desulfomonilia bacterium | reverse complement strand
ATTTCAGGCAGCTCGTCCAATGCCTCGCCCGCGAGCTCCGAGCCTTCCACAGCGGCAGGAGCTTCCTGGCCGGCGGGCTCACCTGCGGCCTCGGCAGGCTGATCCAGGGACTGCACCTCCGGGGTTTCCACGGAAGCTTCCCTGCTATCGGTGCAGGCCCCCAGCATGCACCAGAACACGAGAACAACCGCAATCAGAATACCGGTTACCTTGAATCCATGACGCGTTTCCCTCTCGATTCCCTTCATACAACCATCCTTTCGTTGAAATTGTTGGTGACTGTCAGTCACCGCCTAGAATCACCTTGTCGATGAGATGGATCACCCCGTTGGCGCACCTGATATCAGCCTTTACGATGCGTGCGTTCTGGACGAAGAGAGAGCCGTTTATCTCCCTCATGGCCAGGATCTCCTCATTCAGAGCAACAGCTGAGCATCCCGCCTGTTTCATCTCGGTAGACATGATTCTACCCCACAGGACATGCGATGCGAGCAGGCCGTCCAGCTCCTCCCGGTTCGCCGGATCGAACAGCATCTTGAAGGTTTCATCCGGGAGGTCGGCAAAGGCCTTCTCGACAGGGACGAAGACCGTGAACGGCCCCTCTCCCCTGAGCAAACCCTCGATCTCTCCCCCGCGCACGGCCTGGCAGAAGATTTCGGCCGAGGGGATTTCCTTAAGGGCCTCCATGATGCTGGGTACTTCCATGCAGTCGGCCGGGCTGGAAATCCCGGAGACGATCAGTACGAGCAGGACCTGTGCACGAGCGAGTAGAGGCCGGATGAACCGGGACCGATTTTCCATAACAGCTCCCGTGCGCATGTATCGCCCGGTGCAACCTTGATGTGTGAACATCTGGACAGCGCCTTCTCACCGCACTTTCGGGTGCAAACAACCGGTTCACACCCCGATCCGTCTTTCCCCGCGTACGAACACGCGCCAGGCCCTTGGGTTCGCGGTCCGGGCTTTCTCCGTGCCGCCGGGATCTGCGCGGCCCTCTTAGCCGCAGCTCATGGCCTCCATCCCGGCAGCATCGATTCCCGGCCCGGCGAGGAAATCCAGGGCTGAACGGCCCAGACGGCCTCCCAGGTCGAGGTTGCACTCCTCGGCACGTCGCTCGCCGCAATGCCACTCGCTGCTGGCAGCGTTTCCCTTGAGAAAAGCCGATGTCTCAATGAGCGCCTGCATGTTTCCAGGGCAAGGGGGATACATGTCAAGGGCAGGACAGGTGATCCTGCCACAGAGTTGCTGATCTGTCCCGCTGGCCGGACAGCCGATGTTGTCCGCGGGCATGCTCTGGGACTCGCAAGCGCCGGGTGACCAGCCCGAGAGCTGATTTTGAGTTCCTTTCGCAGGGTCTCCCGAGCTTTCAGGAGAAACGGGGTGCAAAGGCAGTGATCCCCGCACAACTACCCGCAATACCTCGACCATAATACCTCCCCTTAAATCCGGGAAAGACAAGACCTTTTCTCTGGGCTCTCTCTTAGACCTTCTGCAGGAAAACACAACAAGGGATTTCCATGGTTTTTCTACAGGTTATGATCGTTGCAGCATATGCGGATGGGGGGCGGGAATCTATCGCATGCTTTCAGTTGCTTTCTCTTGCTTTCATAACCGATCTCGTTCTCCAGAAAACCCTGCCACGGGACAGGTTCCGTGCAGTATCGACCGCATGCATAAAAGGCGGAAGGACGCTTACGAGGACCAGGGAGGCTCCAGCCTTAAAAAATCCGCGGCAGATGATGGCGTGAAGATCCGGGACCGTGGCCGTACCGGGCATTGGGCACAGCCGCGGGGGGTCCGGGTTCTATAGCGCGTGGTGATCGTACTGGGGACAGGGTGTGGCGGAGGTAGGGGTGCTGCCCGCATGGGCGGGGTTCCTGTGCGTGGGATCAAGTCTGCCGCAGGTTTCCGGTGTGGGGTGTTCGGGGCGGCCCGTCCTCCTGGTCAGTATGGACGGGCTGCCCCGGTATCTCCGTGCGGGATCAGGAGACCGATACCCTCCGGCCGGGCTCTTCCTGGGCATGGATAATGCCTCCAAGGACCGGCC
>JBASVF010000113.1:0-3513 GCA_049275795.1 Desulfomonilia bacterium | reverse complement strand
CTGTACGAGCCGGTCCATGCCGCCGGGCCTGTCGTCGATCACCGCGGCGATCACCTGCTGGAGGCGGGCCTCGACGCCTTCTCGGGTCAGGGCCTTCAAGGCCAGCTTCGGGTCGTCTACCAGGATGTTGAAGAAGCCCTTGTCTCCGAAGGACGAGATCGTGATGGCCCGGATGTTGATCTTTTCACGGGAGAGGATCCCCGACACCCTGGCGAGCTTGCCCGGGGTGTTTTCCGTGGGTACGGTGAGCTGATATGTGATCATTACTGCACCTGCCTTGCCCAGTGTAATCTCGTGAGATCGGAAGCGCCCGCCAAAACCTGGGGAGCACAACCATTTCATAAAGGATCAGCAAGGAAAGTCAAGGAGTTTATCCGCCGGCTGCAGCCGAGGCAAGTTAAGGAAGGGCCGCGGTCTGCCTTCACTCCTGGGAGCCGCACCGGGGGTTGATGGGGCTAAGAGCCTGATGGAAGGCGGTTTCTTTCCGCGAAAAAATGTTCTATGCTTAAGAGTATGGGCCGGACCCTTAAACCCCGGCCTGCACCGCCCGGATACCCGGCGCGCGGGCGTTTCCGGGATTGCTCTATATTTCGAGAATTCCATGAAGAGGGGGGCACGACATGCGTCATCGTATCATGAGGATTTCGATCGTTCCGGCGGCTCTCATCATCCTTTCCTGCCTTGCGGGCTGCTCCTGGCTCGGGGTCGTGAGCGTGCCGGCCGAGGAGATGAGAGCACGGTACCTCAAGCCGGAGGATAAGTTCTTCGCATACCGGGGCATGGAGATCCGCTACCGCGACGAGGGGCAGGGCCCCGCGGTCGTGCTCATCCACGGCGTGTGCTCGTCGCTGGAGACCTGGGACGCCTGGGCCCAGGGGCTCAAACAGCGCTACCGCGTGGTGCGCATGGACCTCCCGGGCTTCGGCCTGACCGGCCCGGCGCCCGATAAGAGCTTCTACGACAGGCAGAGCAGCATAGAGACCTTGGACACCCTGGTCGACCACCTGGGCCTGGAGAGCTTCTTCCTGGTCGGCAACTCCCTGGGGGGCTTCATTTCCTGGAACTACTCGCTTAAGCACCCCGACAAGGTACGAAAGATGATTCTCATCGACCCGGTCGGGTTCAACGACAGGCACCCCGGCCTGATCACCTTTGCCGGCAACCCGCTCGTGCGCCCGGTTGCCCGGCGCATGATGCCCAGGTTCCTGGTCGACAAAGGCACGACAGGCGTGTATGGCGACAAGTCAAAGGTGACCCGGGAGCTCAAGGACCGCTACTTCGACTTCGCCATGTCGGACGGCAACAAGGCCTCCTATGTCGATGTCTTCGTCCAGGTGAAGCAGTGGACGAAATCCGGGACACTTGCCGAGGGCATACCCGAGATCACCGTGCCCACCCTGGTCATGTGGGGCACGAAGGACGAGTGGATTTCCTACAGCAATATGAGCAGCTGGCAGCAGGCCCTGCCCGGGGCGCGATACCTCTCCTACGAGGGCGCGGGCCACGTTCCCATGGAGGAGATCCCCGAGGAAACGCTCAAAGACGCACTGGAATTTCTGCAATGAAAGGGCGCCCGGAAGGCGCCCCCGCACACCCGGCAGAAGTAGGGCCGCAGAGGAATCCAAGGCATTGACAACTCTTCTTTTCATGGGATAGAGTCTCTGCCCGTAAACTCCAAGGAGGAAGCGATGGATTACAAGGACACGCTGTGCCTGCCCAAGACCGAATTTCCCATGAAGGCGTCCCTGGCCAAGAGAGAGCCCGACATGCTCAGGCGTTGGGAAGACGGAGACCTCTACGGCAAGATCCTCGAGAAGTCGAAGGGTTGGAAAAAGTTCATCCTGCATGACGGGCCTCCCTACGCAAACGGCAATATTCACCTCGGCACGGCGCTCAACAAGATCCTCAAGGACATTATCATCAAGTCGCTCTTCATGATGGGGCACGACACCTACTTCGTCCCGGGCTGGGACTGCCACGGCCTGCCTATCGAGCACCAGGTGGAGATCGAGCTCGGCAAGAAGGGAGCAGAGCTCTCCAAGGCCGAGTTCCGCCGGCGGTGCCGCGAGTACGCCGAGAAGTTCCTCGACATCCAGCGCAACGAGTTCAAGCGCCTGGGTGTGCTTGGCGTCTGGGACGATCCCTACATCACCATGAAGTACTCCTACGAGGCGACCATTGTCCGGGAGCTGGGCAAGTTCATCGGCAACGGCTCGATCTACAAGGCCCGCAAGCCCGTTTACTGGTGCGCGAAGTGCGGCACCGCCCTGGCCGAGGCCGAGGTCGAGTACCACGACCAGAGCACGCCGGCTATCTTCGTGCGGTTCAAGATGATCTCCGACATCTCCGGGAAGGTCCCCGAGCTCAAGGAATATAAAGACGAAACCTATATCGTGATCTGGACGACCACCCCGTGGACCATCCCGGCAAACCTGGCCATTGCCCTGCACCCCGACCTGGAGTACTCCGCGGTGAAGACCCGGGAATACGGCGTGCTCATCCTGGCCACCGACCTCGTGGACGACGTCATGCGGCAGATCGGTGTCGGCGAGTACAGCACCGTGGCCGTGTTCCGGGGCGCGTCCCTCGAGGGCCTCAAGGCCCGTCACCCGCTCTACGACCGCGAGTCGCTGTTCATCCTGGCCCCCTTCGTCACCCTGGACGCGGGCTCGGGTGTCGTGCACATCGCGCCCGGCCACGGCGAGGAAGACTACGAGATCGGTAAGGTCTACGGCCTGGAGGTCTACGCGCCCGTGGACAACGAGGGCAGGTTCACCAAGGAAGTAGGCCCCGAGTTCGAGGGCCAGTTCGTCTTCGACGCGAACGAAACGGTCAACGAGGCCCTGAAGCGCGAAGGCGCCTTGCTCAATGTCGATACCTACGAGCACTCCTACCCCTACTGCTGGCGGTGCAAGAACCCGATCATCTTCCGCTCCACCAGCCAGTGGTTCATCTCGGTCGAGCACGGGGACCTGCGCAACAAGGCCCTGGACGCCATCAACCGGGTGAGGTGGATCCCCTCGTGGGGCAGGGACCGCATCTACAACATGGTGCAGAGCCGGCCCGACTGGTGCATCTCGCGTCAGCGCGCCTGGGGCGTTCCAATCCCGGTGTTCACGTGCAAGGAATGCGGTGAGATTCTCATGTCGCAGCCCATCGCCGAGCACGTGGCCGATATCTTCGAGCACGAGGGCGCCGACGCCTGGTTCACCCGCACCGCTTCCGAGCTGCTGCCCGCGGGCACGAAATGCTCCGGGTGCTCGGGCGGCGAGTTCGTCAAGGAGGAAGACATTGTCGACGTGTGGTTCGACTCCGGGGTGAGCTACGCCGCGGTGTGCGAGAACGACCCCAGGCTGGGCGTGCCCGTGGACCTCTATCTCGAAGGGTCCGACCAGCACCGCGGGTGGTTCCATAGCACCCTGCTCGCCTCGGTGGGCACCAGGGGCGACGCGCCCTACAAGGCGGTGCTCACCCACGGGTTCGTGGTGGACGGCGAGGGGCGCAAGATGTCCA
>JBASVF010000112.1:0-4557 GCA_049275795.1 Desulfomonilia bacterium | reverse complement strand
AACGCAGGCTGTTCTGCCCGTTCCTCATCCCGCTGCCTCTCCTGAGCTCTTCCTGCACCGTGTGGTACCGGTTCGAAAGCCTCGAGGCGGCCGGTACCGCGCCCGAAGGGGCCGTCGTGCCGGAAGTCCGGGAGGAGGGCCGCAGGAAGGCGGCATGACCGGAATATACCCGACGAAAGGCAGCCCACCCGGCTTCAATGTGATGCCTCTCGCCGGATCAAACAAGAAAAGGGAGGAAATACATGATCGCGTGTTGCGGCTTGGACTGTTCTCTCTGCGAGGCATACCTGGCCACCCGGGACGGGGATGACGCCCGGAAGGCACAGATTGCCAGGGAATGGTCCGCTCTCTATCACACCGACATCCAGCCGGAGCAGGTAAATTGCGACGGCTGCAGGGCCGGGGGGAGGCTATCCTTCTACAGCGAGACTCTCTGCGAGATCCGCAAGTGCTGCATGGAAAACGAGCTGGAAAATTGCGCCGAGTGCGTGGATTATCCATGCGACATGCTGAAGGGTTTCCTCAAGACGGCCCCTGAAGCCGGGGCGAACCTGGCGCGTCTCCGTGAAGAGTCGGCTTAGGGCCGAAAGCCGTGCAGGGACCCCGGCACGGATCGCCGGTGCGGGCGGGGTCGCGTTCCCGGGAGGTACGAGCCGTGGCTGAGCGGATCACGGTGCTTGCCGGCCGGCAGGCCCTGGCCCATATCCGGGACCAGGGGCTCAGGCCCGGTGATATCGGCGTGGTAGCGGGCGCCGCAGGCGGCCCCAAGTGGCTGGTGCTCGGCGGCCTGGACCGCGCCGTGTTTTCCTCCTGGCTGACCCGGCGGACCGGGCCGGTCGCCCTGGTGGGCTCGTCCATCGGGGCGTGGCGCTTCTCCGCCATCGCGCAGGGCATGGACAGCGGGGCCTACGACCGCTTCGAGCACACCTACATCCGGCAGCGGTATTCGCCCTCTCCGCGGGCCTCGGAGGTGAGCCGGGTGAGCAGGGAGATCATGGACGCCTTCCTGGATGAGGACGGCGTGCGCGCCGTGCTGAACCACCCGGTATTCCGGCTGAACGTGCTCACGGTCCGGTGCCGCGGCGCCTCCTCCAGCGAGGACAGGTACCTCCAGGGAGCGTCCCTGCTCGCGGCCATGACTGCCAACGCCCTGAACCGCAGGCTGCTGGGCCTGTTCTTTTGCAGGACCCTGTTTTCCGATCCCCGCGGGAGCGGGGACTTCATGGCCGAGGACGGCTTGCCCATGCAGAGGGTGGCCCTCAAGCCGGAGAATCTCAAGAACGCCGTTCTCGCATCCGGCTCCATACCCGTGGTCATGGAGGGGGTGAGAGACCCGCAGGGGGCTATGCCCGGCGTATACCGCGACGGCGGCCTCATCGACTACCACCTCGATCTTCCCTATACGACCCCGGGTCTCGTGCTCTTCCTCCATTACCGCGACCGCATCATACCGGGCTGGTTCGACAAGCTCCTGCCCTGGAGAAAGCCCGAGGCCGAGAACGTGCAGAAGGTGGTGCTCGTAAGCCCTTCACGGGATTTCGTCAGCCGCCTGCCCTGCGGCAGGATCCCGGACCGGGACGACTTCAAGGTGTTCAAGGGCAGGGACAGCGAGCGCATGCGCTGCTGGCAACAGGTCGTCGACGCCAGCAGGGCGCTGGGCGATGAATTCATGGGCCTCGTGCATTCCGGCAGGATCAGGCACGTAATCCGGCCTCTCGATGCAGGATAGGCCCCAGGACTTCGGCAGCCTTTATTTTCCCCCATCCGGGCATAGTTCTAATCTATAGGCATTCCTTCTTTGGGTGGGGTTTCAGGTGGAGCTCAGGCTAAACGAGAAGAGGGCGATTTGCGGGATATGCCCCGCCGGCTGCTGGGTGATCGTGTCGTACGACAGCCGTGGAAGGCTGGGTTCCGTACGGGCGGACGGATCATCCCCCCTGGGCGCCATGTGCACGCTCGGCGAGCACGCGCGTGAGATCGTCTACGCGGAGCACAGGCTTCGCTCCCCCCTGAGACGGAAGGGCCCCAAGGGCGGGTTCGACTTCGAGGAGATCTCGTGGGAGGATGCCTTCGACGAGATCGTGGGCCGTCTGTGCTCGATACGCCGGGAGTCCGGGCCCGAGGCGGCGGCCATCTACACGGGCCGGGGCAGCTTCGAGCTCGCCATGTGCGACGTCTTCCAGCCCGCAGGGGTGGAGATCTCCTCGGCTTCCAGCGTCCTGTTCCCGTTCGGGTCCCCCAACACCATGGGCGTGGGCGCGCTGTGCTACGTCTCGTACGCCATGATCGCCCCTCACGTGACCATGGGGGGAATGCACGCCACCATGTTCTCGGACATCGAGAACGCTGATCTGGTCGTGGTTTGGGGGGCGAACCCGGCAACGGACAGCCCGCCTGTAGACCTCGGCCGGATCATGGACGCGGCTGCGCGGGGGGCCGAGGTGGTGGTGATCGACCCGAGGCGCACCCGGACCGCCAAGCTCACCGGGGCCCGGTGGATTCCCATCCGCCCCGGCACGGACGGCGCTCTGGCCCTGGGGCTCTGCCACGTCATTATCGACGGGGAGCTCTACGACCCGGATTTCGTCCGCGACTTCACTCACGGCTTCGACGAGTTCGCCGGGTATGTGCGCCACTTCAGCCCCGAGGCGGTCGAGCCGGTCACGGGCGTGCCCGCCGAAACCATCCGGTGGCTTGCCCGGAGGATCGCATCTGCCAGGGGAGCCTCCCCGGTGATGTACACGGGGCTCGAGTACAGCGACAGCGGGGTCCAGGCGATCCGGGCGGTCATGGTGCTCTGGGCGCTCGCCGGTCAGCTCGATGTGCCCGGCGGACACTGCTTCTCCATGCCGGAGAACCGCTTCCCGGTCAACCGGCAGGGGCTCATCGCGAACCCGGACATGCGCAAGGCGCTGGGACTGGACAGCTTCCCGGTCTACAGCGCCTACCGGGGAGAGTCGCACGCCAACGCCCTTCCCGAGTCGGTCTTAAGCGGCATTCCCTACCGGATCCGGTCGCTCATCATCCTGGGCGCCTCCATCATCACCTCCTGGCCCAGGCCCGAGGTATGGCGCAGGACCCTGGGCGCCCTGGACTTCCTGGTGTGCATCGATATCTTCCCGACCGCGGACAGCGCGTATGCCGATATCGTCCTGCCCGCCGCCACCTGGTACGAGATCGAGTCGTACATGCGCTACGGCCCGGTCTTCCGGATCCGGGAGCGGGTGATCGAACCGGTGGGCAAGTCGCGGAACGCCTTCTTCATCCTCACCGAGCTCGCAGAGCGCCTGGGTTACGGCCACCTCTACCCGGCGAGCGAGGAGGCGTTGCTCCGCCACGCGCTCGAACCCTCTCCGTTTACCCTCGAGGAGGTGCGGGCCTCCGGCGGAACGGTGAGCATCCCCACGCGCATGATGGAGTACCGGAAGTGGGAGAAAGGCTCTCTCAGGCCGGACGGAAGGCCGGGGTTCAATACGCCCACGGGAAGGTTCGAGATCCGGTCGGTCACCCTCGAGGAGCACGGGTACGATCCCCTGCCGGTGTACACCGAGCCACGCGAAGGTCCGGTCGCGAACCCGGACCTGGCACGGAGCTATCCCCTGGTGTTCAACTCCGGCTCCCGGGTGAGAACGGATTTCAGGAGCCAGTTCCACCACATTCCCGGCCTCGTCTCCCAGAAGCCCGAGCCCACGGTCATGATGAATACCCTCGATGCATCGGAGCGCGGCATCGAAGACGGCGATATGGTGGTCCTGAAGAGCCCTCGGGGAGAGGTCAAGCTCAGGGCACTCGTCACCGACGACATCGTGCAAGGCGCCGTGGACGCCAGCATGGGGGGAGGCGGCCCGCTCGGGCCCGAGGCCTGGCAGAGCTGCAACATTAACGACCTCACCGACCTGAGGTACGATCCCATCTCGGGCTTTCCCATCTACAAGGCGCTGCTCTGCGAGGTGACCAAGGCCGCAGGAATCAGCCGGGCCCGCAGCCGAGGAGACGACGGGCCTGCGGAGTTCCCCGGCGACAGAGGTTCTCCCGCCGGTGAGCGGCGGAGGATATACCTGGACCACAACGCGACCACGCCCATGCATCCGGAGGTGATCTCGGAGATGGAGCAGGTCTTGAGGGAGGCCTTCGGCAACGCCTCGTCGATTCACCTGGACGGGCACAGGGCCCGGACCGCCATCGAGGACGCCCGGAGGAAGGTCGCCTGCCTCCTGGGCTGCACGGCGCGGCGTATCGTGTTCACTGCAGGCGGCAGCGAAGCGAACAACCTGGTGATCAAGGGCATTGCCCTGGCCCCGTGGAACCGGAAGCGGCATCTCGTAGTCTCGGCGGTAGAGCACCCGAGTGTGCTCGAGGCCTGCCGCTGGCTTGCGGGGCTGGGCTTCCGGGTCACGGTGCTCAAGGTGGACCGTCACGGGCTCGTTGACCCTCGAGACCTCCGCAGGACCATAACACCGGACACCTTCCTGATCAGCGTCATGGCGGCCAACAACGAGACTGGGGCGATCCAGCCCGTCCGCGAGATTGCTTCGTCGGCCCGGGAGATGGGGGTTC
>JBASVF010000111.1:0-2427 GCA_049275795.1 Desulfomonilia bacterium | reverse complement strand
ACCTCAGCGTGATCACGGCTGAGCGGATCTTCTCGCAGCTCACCAGCCTGCACAATGCCCTGAGCTCCCTGATGGGGCTCATCAGCGCAACCTGCGGGTGCCCGGTCACGGCCCCGCTGAGGCCTATGGCACGGTTCCACCTGCCGCTCGCGTCAGGCGAGGAGACCATCTACAGGGCGACATCCATGTACCTGCTCGCCCAGTACTTCCTGAAGAAGAGCGGGCACTGTGCGGACCTCGAGCTCGCGGGTCTCATGAGGATCTACGAGAACATCCACCTGGTGAACCTGTCTTTTGCCAGGCGTCTGAAAGATGCCTCGCAGACCGATTCCGCCCTGGATGCAATGGTAATGCTCGATACCCTCGCGAGGGCCCTGCCGGACCAGATCGAGGACTCGCTGGAGAGCATCAGGTACCTTTTCAACCCCGCGCTCTACTCCAGAGGGCACATCTGAGGCCGCGAAGGGATTACTCCCGGCGGCCCGCAGGCCATCCCGACTCTTGGCAGGCAAATACCGCAGGCACGTGTCAGCCCCGGGTTTGTCCATGGCATGGAAGCTTTCACCGGAACACGGGATGCCCGCCATTGTCGCCGATCCCTTCGAGCACCGGCGAATTCAAACCCCCGGCAAGAATCCCAGGTCTGTCCATCCGGAGATGCCAGCAGGCTGGATCGTCGAACGGGCCGGATTTCCGGCTCAGGTCACCATCTGCCCCGGAGAGTACGATATGGTGGCCCTCGCACAAAGAGGCCTCAGATTCCTCAGCAATGGAGAGAACATGCTGCAGCACCGGCGGAGGCGTTGATCCCGGCAACAGAAATCGGCGGATGCGCGCAGGAGTCTGGATGGAAGGCTGGTTTGCATTCAAACTATATCCATGTTAACAATATCCTGTGGGAAGATGGTCTCATGCCTTTTCAAGACTGCATATGCTTCCAGATGGGAACCAACCGGAAATTCATCGACCGGTTCACGCCGCAGGAAAGGATGAAGATGAGGTCTTTCCTGAGCCGTCTGGAATCATGATGCCGCTGCGTGCAGACATATATTCGGGAGCTGTGGAATGGCCTACAAGATAGTGGCGATCTCGGGCAGCCCCAGGCCTGAGGGAAATGTGAGTTCCTTCCTGTCCTTGCTCATGGAGATGGCTGCGGAGCGAGGGTTCGAGACGGAAACGGTGTATCTTTCCAAGATGAATATCAAGAACTGCACCCACTGCAATTACTGCATCTCCAGGCAGGAGGCCGGGAAATACTGCTCGCTCGACGACGACACGCAGGCGATCTATGAAAAGCTGGAACAGGCCGATGTCATCGTGCTGGCAAGCCCGGTGTACTTCATGAGGACCAGCGGAATGATGGCTGCGTTCATCGACCGCTTGCGTGTATTCATCTTTGGCAATGTCGCCGGCGGCAGGCTGCGCAACAAGATCGGGATAAGCGCCGCCGTTTCCTGGCTGAGGCATGGCGGCATGGAAACAACCCATCTTTCGCATATCCTGGCATTCATCACGCTCGACATGATCCCGGCCACGGTTCACTCTTCCATCAGTCCGATGGGGGCGTCGTCCGTGTCCAGCAGGCATGGTGAAGGGGTGTTCGACCCATCGATCCGCATCGGGATACGCGAGGACCAGGCCGGGCGTGAATCGGCTGAAGCTCTTGTGGATCGTGCACTGGAGCTTCTCGAATTGATGCACAGGCGATCCTGATCCCTGATCGTCTTGGACAGGATAGGCGAGTATACGTAACAAACCTGCTCGATGATGCCGCTCATGGTGAGCCCACCGTCCGGACGGCCTGATCAGTTGCCTCTGGATCCACTCAAGGGGCGGTATTCACAGGTCGCCTGCAGGGTAGATGTCCTGCTCCATCCAGGCGTTATAATGCTCGGCTGATTTTCCTCGCCCTTTCTGTCACGGTACCTCCGCCATTATTGAGCGGCAGCTCTCAAGGAATGGAAATCATGCTTGACACGCCGGGAATTACCGGTACAATTAAATGGTCGGGTGGTCGGACCACCATACCGGGAAAGGGGGATGCATGTCGGCGCTGGTTTTCAAGCGGCCGCTGATGCGGAGCAGGCTTTCCGAGGAGGTCGAGAGGGTCCTCCTTAAGGATATCATTACCGGGAACATCGCGGTGGGCGAGAAGCTCCCCACGGAGCGGGACCTGGCCCGGAGCCTGGAAGTCAACCGGTCCACCGTCCGGGAGGCCCTGAGCCGGCTCGAGTCCCTGGACCTGGTCGAGATCCGCCACGGGGACGGCGTGTACGTCAAGAGCTACCTCGAGAGCGGCAGCCTCGAGCTCATCCGGGCCATGATCGTCCTCGACTCGAAGCGGCGCGACGAGATCCTGACAGGCCTGTTGGAGTTCAGGACCATCGTTGGGCCCGATATGGCCTCGAAAGCGGCGATCTACCGCAC
>JBASVF010000110.1:0-8609 GCA_049275795.1 Desulfomonilia bacterium | reverse complement strand
ACCTGGTCAAGGGCATCTACAGCGAGAACCGGTTCGGGTTCGACGAGGTGACGTATTTGCTCCTGACCGGCGAGCTGCCCACCGCGGAGGACCTGGAGCGTTTCAGTGCCGCGCTCGCCAGGAGGCGAACGCTCTCCAAGCTGGAGAGGAGCATCCTCATGCAGGAGAGTGAGAACGAGAACCAGATGTATGCCCTGCATTCAGTGATCTCGCACTTGAGCCGGTGCGACGGGAATCCGGAGTCGAGGGACCTGCGCGACGAGACCAACCGATGCATCAACCTCATCGCCAAGTCCCCGACCATCGTGGCCTACAACTACAACGTGATGCGCTACCGCAGCGGATCGAGCCTGAGCATCATCAAGCCCGAGCCGAGCCTTTCCACGGCCCAGAACTTTCTCTACATGCTCAAGGGCAGGGTTCCCACCCGTTTCGAGGCGACCCTCTTCGACCTGTGCCTCATCCTGCACGCCGAGCACGGTGGAGGCAACAATTCGACCTTCACGGTCAGGGCCGTATCCTCGAGCGGCGCGAACACCTACATGGCCATCTGCGCAGGCATCGCCTCCCTGAGCGGCTATCTCCACGGCGGTGCGAACGAGGCGGTCATGAAGATGATGAAGAACATCAAGAAGAACGTCAGGAACTGGTCCGACGTAAACGAGGTGAGGGCGTACCTCGAGCGCATCCTCGACGGCGAGGCACATGACCGCTCCGGGAAGATCTACGGGATGGGGCACGCGGTCTATACCATCTCCGACCCCAGGGCCGAGCTCCTGAGGGAGAAAGCGGGGGAATTGGCACGATTGAAGAACATGGCGCACGAGTTCCGCCTCTACCGGCTCGTGGAAGAGACCGCCCTCGAGCTGCTCAGGGAGCGTAAGGGCCAGGGCATCTGCACGAACGTGGACTTCTATTCCGGTTTCATCTACAAGCTCCTGGGCATTCCCATGGAGCTCTACACCCCCATCTTCGCCATGTCGCGGGTGGTCGGGTGGTCTGCGCACCGCATCGAGCAGCTCATCCAGAACAGGATCATGAGGCCGGCCTACGTGTCGTCACTGGCATCCGAGAGCTCTTACGTCCCGCTGGCGGACAGGGGCAAGGTGGCGGCCTGAGGGAAACTCTTAAGCCATGATCCCCGATATCGGGCGAAAATGAGGAAGGAAACGAGTCCTTTCGATGCCTTGCCCCGGTATCTTGCCTCGTTCTGATGCTCCCGGGCGGTTTTTCCTGTTGACTCGGCCGTGCTGGTGTATATGTTCTAGGAAAAGTGCGGCCCAGCCAAGGGGCCGGTTCAGGAAACAGAGGAGGGCTCCATGCTCAGGTACAACACGGCGCTTCGGGGCTATACAGCCAAGAGGATCGAGGAGATCGGGTCGGCGGACATTCTCATCGGCATTCCCTGCTACAACAACGAGACCACCATCGCCCATGTCATCCAGATGGTGACTCACGGGCTCGACAAGCACTACCGCGACCGCCGCAGCGTGATCTTCATCGCTGACGGCGGCTCGACCGACGACTCGCGGGAGGTCGCCCGGGAGTTCCAGATCAAGCCCTGGCAGGAGAAGCTCATCTCCATCTACCGCGGCCCCGCAGGCAAGGGCTCGGCGCTGCGCTCCGTGTTCGAGGCCGCGCACCGGCTCAACGTCGAGGTCTGCGCCGTGGTCGACTCGGACATCCGCAGCATCACCTCGGACTGGATCCGGTTTCTCCTCGAACCGGTCATCGAGCGGGGCTACCAGTTCGTGGCACCGGTCTACATGCGGCACAAGTATGACGGTACCATTACCAACAACATCGTCTACAACCTCACCCGGGCGCTGTACGGCAAGATGATCCGCCAGCCCATCGGGGGCGACTTCGCATTTTCCCGCGAGGTTGCTGGGTTCTACAAGGACCAGGATGTCTGGGGCACCGATGTGGCAAGGTTCGGCATCGACATCTGGATGACCACCACGGCCATCACCAACAATTTCCGGATCTGCCAGTCGAACCTGGGGGTAAAGATCCACGATGCCAAGGATCCCTCCACGCACCTGGGACCCATGTTCCGCCAGGTCACCTGGACCCTGTTCAATCTCATGGAAATCTACGAGAGCTACTGGAAAGCCGTGAAGGGCAGTACCCCGGTGGAGACCTTCGGCATGCAGGGCTATGCCGACCCGGAACCCGTGGAGGTCAACCTCGAGGCCCTCACGGACAAGTTCCGGGCCGGGTTCCGGCACTTCGGGGTGCTGTGGCGGGAAATCTTCTCGCCCGAGTGTTTTCACGACCTCGAGGTCGCCTCGACACAGCGCGCCCGGGAATTCATCCTGTCCATCGAGACGTGGGTGCGGATCCTCTACGAGCTCGCAGCAACGTTCCATGCCTGGAAAGCCAACCGCTACAAGCTCGTGGAGCTGGTCGAGCCCCTGTACTACGGCAGAGTGGCCTCATTCGTGAACCAGTCGTATGACATGGACTCGCGCCAGGCCGAGGAGCTCGTCGAGGAGCAGGCCCGGAGCTTCGAGGAGCACAAGGACTATCTCCTGCACCTGTGGGAGGAGCGGGTCAGGCACGAGGAAACCAGCGGCATCGAAGTGCAGACTTCCCCGCTCTACCTGTGATCCGCAAGCGGACAGGCCGCTTGCCGGCCTGTGAGAGAAGCGGGTAGCCGGCGCTGACCCTCCGGGGCAGGCTCCGAACCCGGCTTTGCACGGCGGGTTCCAAGCGGATGCAATCCCTGCCTGAAAAATCACTCGAGAAAGCTGAGCCTGAAATGAGGGGGTTCAGCCTTTGAGCGCCCGTTCGACAGCGGCATTGAGCTCGCCGGTATCGGGCGGTTTCAGGAGGATCTCCCCGATTCCCAGGGCATGGGCCTCCTCCTCGGTAACCACGTCTCCGTAGCCGGTGCTCAGGATGACCCGGGTGCCGGGGCGTATCCGCAAGAGCCTCCTCGTCAGCTCCTGGCCGTCCATCCCGGGCATGCTCAGGTCGGTGATCACCAGGTCGAAGGCATCCGGGGCTCGGCTGAAGAGATCGAAGGCCTCCCTGCCGCCGGCGGCGCAGGTTACCGAGTAGCCTGAACGCTCGAGGGCCCTGCGCATGCTGGAGAGAATAGCCTCTTCGTCGTCGACCAGGAGTATGGATGCCTTCCGGTCGAGCCGGGGTTCCTGAACCGGATCGGGGGCGAGCCGGGCGTCTTCCGCCATGGCCGGCAGGTAGACCGTGAAGACGGACCCCTTGTCGATTCTGCTTTGTGCGGTAATGGTGCCGCCGTGCCTTTTCGCGACGCCCAGCGCAACTGGCAGGCCCATTCCGATGCCCTTTCCCACCCCCTTGGTGGTGAAGAAGGGTTCGAACACCCGGTCAAGGTTCTCGGGACGGATCCCTTTGCCGTTGTCCTCGACACTGAGCACGAGATACTCTCCGGGCTGGAGGCCCTTGTCTTTAGGGCCGGGCTCGATGCGGGTCCGGGAAAGCTTCACCCCGATGGTTCCCTTGAGCGACTGGAGCGAGTCGGCAGCATTCCTGCAGAGGTTCAGGACGATCTGCTGAATCTGGGTGGCGTCTCCCATCACCGGCGGCAGCCCGTCCTCGATGCGGGAGCTCAGCTCGATGGTGCTCGGCAGGGAGGACCTCAGCAGGGACATCGTTTCTTTCAGCAGCGGGCCCACCAGGAAGGGAGCCGTCCGCTGTTCGCTCTTGCGGCTGAATGTGAGTATCTGCTTGACCAGGTCGCGTCCGCGTTGCGCTGCGGTGAGGGTCTGCCCGAGCGTATCGTGCGCCTCGGTGCCTTCCTCGGTATCGGCGAGGAGCATCTCGATGTTGATGATGATGGGGTAGAGGATATTGTTCAGGTCGTGGGCGATCCCTCCGGCAAAGGTGCCCAGCGCCTCGATCTTCTGGGCCTGGGCGAGCTGGGCCTCGATCCTGTTCTTCTCCTCCTCCATCTCCGTGCGCTCGGTGATGTCGGTGACGAAGTTCAGGGTCGACGGTTCTCCTTCCCAGGAGATCATCACGGCATTGATCTCCAGACACCTGGTGGTACCGTTCCGGGTGATCACCCGGAACGGGTACCGGTTCGGCACATCCAGGCCCTTCATACGCATCCAGTGGCGGTCCATCACCATTTGCCTGTCGTCCGGATGGAGGAGACCGACGAAGCTCTTCGACAGGAGCTCTTCCTGAGAGTAGCCGAGGATTTCCGCGATCCTGCGGTTAACCAGCCTGAACACCCCGTTCTGGGCGATGAAGATGCCCTCGTTGGCGTTTTCCACCACCAGCCGGTACCGCTCCTCGGACCTGCGGATCTCCTGCTCGGCCTTTCCGCGATCGAGGATCTCGGCCTCGAGCCGTGCACTCTTTTCTTCCAGCTCGCGGGTGCGTTCCCTCGCCAGGTCTTCCAGCCGGTCGCGGTAGGCCCGCAGCTCCATGTCGGCCTGCACGCGCTCGGTGATGTCCTGGCTGGTTCCCACCATGCCGAGGAAGTCGCCTTCGACGGAGAACCGCGGGGTGCCGATTGTCTCGACCCATCGCCATTCGTTGCTGCCGCTTCGCATCCTTGACCTGCCGCAGAAGGGCTTCCGTTCTTCCAGTGCACGGGCCAATGTTTCCAGAAAGCCTTCGACATCGTCCGGGTGCACCAGGTCGACCCACCGGTGCCCGGTTATCCGCTCCTGGCTCAACCCGTAATACTCCAGCATGGTACGGTTGACGAACTCTATCCTTCCCTCGGCATCGCAGACCCAGATCAGGAGCGGAGAGTTGTCGGACATGACCCGCAGGTTCCTCTCGTTCTCCTGCAGCTGAAGCTCGGCAAGCTTGCGGTCGGTGATGTCCATGAGGTTTCCCGCGATTCTCACCATCCTGCCGTTTTCGACAACCGGCCTGGCAATGGTCCTGACCCACCGCTTCTCCCCGTGGGGGTGCACGATCTCGAGCTCCAGATCATAGGGCTCGCCCTGCTCGACGATTCTCTTCATCGCATGCATCATGACGGGCCGGCTTTCGGGGCTGAAAAGCGAGAGATCCGACTGGATGTCGCTGGGATCGTGCCCCAAAGGAAGGCCGAAGATCCGGTAGACCTCGTCGGTCCAGTACACCCTGCCGGTGGAGAGATCAATCTCCCAGCCGCCGGTTTTCGAGATCGCCTGGGTCTCCCGGAGCAGGGCCTCGCTCTTCTTCAGTGCCTCTTCCGTGAGCTTGCGGTCGGTAATGTCCCTTATCAGCCCGAACAGGCCCACGGTTTTTCCCCGGTCGTCCGTTCTGGTCTTGGCCTGGATCCATACCCAGCGGACGTCTCCCTGGATCCTGCGGATGCGGCATTCGAGGTCGATAGCAGAGGAAGAGGTAACTGCGTGCTTGAACAGCTCGTCCACCTTCCGGCGGTCTTCAGGCAGAACATGCCCGAGAAAGGTCTCAAAGGTCCACACGGGCTGGAGCTCCTGGTAGCCGAAGATCTGGTCGTGGTAGGGTGTTCTGGTGGCAATGCCGGAGGCGAGGTCGTATTCACACATGCCCAACCTGCCCGCTTCCTGGATGAGATCCAGAAGTTCCCGGTTCTCCCCGAGAGGATTGTTTGCGCCGAGATGTCGGTTTTTCTGCGTCATCCTCCGATTCCCTGCCCAGGCTTCAATCATGGGATGGAAGTATGATAGCACTATACTATAGACTATCCAGTGTTATGATGAGATTCATGCTCCGGCACATTGAGAGAGCCATAACCCTTGCTTTCTGTTATCATGTCCTTAACATACTGCTGGAGGCTCTTCATGAATATTCTGGCCAACTGGTTCGTGATAACGGTGGCGATCCTCATCGCAGCCTATCTCCTGCCCGGGGTGTCAATCAGGAGCCTGGGGGCCGCCATCGTCACCGCCCTGGTCCTGGGGCTGATCAACGCGGTTCTCAGGCCCATTCTCGTCGTGCTCACCCTGCCCATCACCATCATCACCCTGGGGCTCTTCATCTTCGTGCTCAACGCACTGCTCGTTCTGCTGACGAGCTCCATCGTGCCGGGCTTCGAGGTGCGGAGCTTCTGGTGGGCACTTTTGTTCAGCGTGGTTTTCTCGATCGTGAGCTTCGTGCTCCACCGGATCGTCCCCGGGTGATGCAGGGCAGGCCAAAGGCTGGAGGCGGGATGCTTTCATGCCGGCGTATGCGCATCCGGACCCGGTAGATACGGAATCGTGCAGCGCTCTCCGTTGTGGAGGAAATGTAATGACAAGGAAAATCGGTCGTTGGGACCGAGGCCCCTGCAGCATCATGAGCGAGCACCATTGCCTGTCAGAACGGGCACCGGACGGCCGTGCTATTGATGGGGTTCGTGCCTGCCGCGCGGTGCCCGGGGCGGCGCCCGGTGCCGGAGCTGAAGCACACGATGCACCGGCTCGCACCCTGTACGGCAAATGGATGCCCGGTGACGGCGGGACCCGGGCATTGTCCCCACCCAGAGTAAAACGGCGCATGGATCTGCCTGAGAGATCCCTGCCCATCCGGGCGGCGGTGCTCATCCTGCTTCTCGTCTTCTTCGGGTGTGCCGGTGTGCCGGTCACGCAGGAGCAGGATAAGCCCTGGAAGTTCGCTGTGGTATCCGACACCCAGGGGCCCCGGAAGGCCAAGACCGCCAGGCCGTACCTCAACGAGGAGATCCTGGAGAAGATCGCGAATGACATCGTTAAGGAGCGGCCGGACTTCGTGATCGTGGCCGGGGACCTGGTAAACGGCTGGATCAACAACGGCGGGGCTGATTACCGGACCCAGTTCGAAGCGTGGAAGGAGATCATGGGCCCTGTCTACGAGGCCGGGATCAGGGTGTACCCGGTCCGGGGCAACCATGAGGACGGGCCCGAACGCCTGGTCCTGCCCCCGCTGCCCGCCCGGCTCGAGCCACCCGAGGGCGCGCAGGAGGCGCTCAAGTATGCGTTCAGGCAGGCGTTCAACCAGGACTACATTCCGCTCAATGGGCCTCCCGGGGAGGAGGGGCTCACCTACAGCTTCGTCCACAAGAACGCGCTGGTCATCGGCATCGATGTGTTCGCCTCCCATCAGCACAGGGTGAACCAGGACTGGTTCGACGAGCAGACCGCCTCCAGCACCCATGAGCACCTCTTCGTGTACGCCCACGAGCCCGCATTCGGGGTGGGGCACAAGGACAACCTCTCCTTCTTTCCCCGTGAGCGCGACGAGTTCTGGAACGCCATCGGCAGGGCCGGCGGCCGCGTGTACTTCTGCGGCCATGACCACCTGTACAATCGCGCTGTAATAGCCGACGTCGCCGGGAACACGATCCGCCAGATCGTTCTCAGCTCGGGCGGAGGATCGCTCAGGACCTGGTCCGGCCGGTACGGCGAGGAGGCCAGGGTGGAGGGCGAGTATGCCAGGGACGGCCTCCATGGCTACGTGCTCGTCACCGTGGACGGACCCGAGGCCACGATCCACTGGAAGGCCCTCGTGGGAGAGCGGGGCGAGTGCATCTGGCAGGTTCTCGACACCTTCTCCTACACCCGTGCAACATCCATGGCCGGCAAGACGCATGCGGACTGGAGGTCTTCCACGGGTGCGAAGGCCCCGGCCCTGGAAGCGCCGGCGCAGTGAAGGAAAGCCCGGGTGCAAGGCGGCGTGTCTTGGGCAAGGTATCCCGGATCGCCGGATTCCCATCCCGGGCGGCGCCGTGCAGCCGCGCGCCCCGGCCGGGCGCGGGCGTGATGCCGGGTACGGGTGTTTGAGGGAGCGGCCCTCTTTTTCCAGGCGGGTATTTTTCCCTTACCTCCGAGTTGGGGTTGTGGTACAGGGAGGAACCATTTCTCTTAAAAAAGGAGAACTTTGTGAAAAGACTGGTGGTGTTGTTTATGGTGATGGCGGCGGCAATGGCAGGCTGTACAGCAGAGAAGACCGCGGATCCGGCCGTCGGGGCGAATGCCGACGGCTCCCGCGTGGTGGCGACCGTGGGGAACGAGAAGATCCTGGAAGCGGACGTGGAGGCCCTCATGCAGGAGATCCCGGAGCAGGCCCGGCAGCAGTACACCTCGCCCGAGGGCAGGCGTGAGCTCGTGTCCGGACTGGCCGAGATCAAGATGCTTTCACTTGAGGCCAAAAAGCAGGGGCTCGACAAGTCGCCTGAGATGGCGCGCAGGATCAAGCTCATGGGTGAGCAGCTGCTGGCACGAAAACTTGCGACCTCCACCATGGAGAAGATCTCGGTGAGCGAGGAGGACATCTCCGCATACTACAACAGCAAACCGCAGGAGTTCGTTACCGGTCCCAGGGCCAAGCTGAGCCACATCCTCGTGGACAGCGAGAAAGAGGCCCTGTCCGTGCTGGCTAGGCTGAAGAAGGGCGAGGATTTCGCGGCCCTTGCGCGAGAACTGTCCATCTGCCCCTCGTCGCAGCGGGGCGGTGATCTTGGTTGGGCTTCAAGGGGCATGATGGTCCCCGAGTTCGAGAAGGTTGCCTTTGCCCTCGAGAAGGGACAGCTGAGCGAGGTGGTCAAGACCTCGTTCGGGTACCATGTCATCAGGTGCGATGATATCGAGCCGCAGAGGCAGGTGACGCTCGACGAGGCGAGGGGGAAGATCGAGCAGCAGCTCCGTGCGCAGAAGAGCGAAGAGGCCATCCAGTCG
>JBASVF010000109.1:0-2438 GCA_049275795.1 Desulfomonilia bacterium | reverse complement strand
AGGACGTGGGTGCTCCCCTTGCCCTGGACCCCGACATTGCCTACAAGGTCACCAAGGCCTGTGTCGACATCGCGAAGGTCCCGATCATGTTCAAGACCACGCCTCAGTGTGTGAACGCAGCCGCCCTGGCGCTTGCCATCCAGAGGGCAGGCGGCCACGCCATATCCGGCAACAACGCATTCTACGGCGCCTGGATCGACCACGAGAAGGCCGAGTTCTACGGTGTGCCCGGCTCCATGGGTGGGCTTATGGGCCGTCCGTGGCAGATCTTCTCGCTGGCGAAGATCCTGGAGACCACGGCCACGATACCCGAGATGCCCTTCCTGGGCGGCGGCGGCGTGTTCACCTATGACGACGTGATCCGCCACATCATGGGCGGGTGCGACCTGGTGGGTCTGTGCTCTTCCGTGTACTCGCGGGGCATCAAGGTGATTCCGAAGATCATCGAGGGTGTGAACGAGTTCATGGACAAGAAGGGTTACAAGACGATCAAGGACATTCCGGTCATCACGGACAAGTTCATGTACCTGCGTGACTGGAAGCGCGAGGGGCCGTACATGCAGGAGACCACGCCGGTGGTTCCGGAGTTTGATGCGGAGAAGTGCAACATGTGCGGGATCTGCGAAGATCTGTGCCCCTATGGTGCAATCACGGTGGACAAGTCTGCGGACAAGCCGAGTTTTGACCGGAACATCTGCTACGGCTGCGGCTGGTGCGTGGGACACTGCCCGCAGTGGGCGGTGAAGATGATCAAGGCCGATACCGGCGAGCTGAGCTGGGACGGCCACGGGACGATCGCGGACTGGGTCTCCGACGATGAAGGCTACTGATCAACGTTAGCCCCCAAAAGGGCATTGCCGTAAAACCCGGCAATGCCCTTTTCCTCATCTCACAAGTACTCAATACAACAGATCAGAGTGACTGAATCACTGTGATGATATTCAGCCTACCCTGAGCAGAAAGGGGTACGTATGAACCACAATCATTGTTGTCGTTCACGTCACACTGTCGGGTTCCTCAGCTTGAAGAATCCTTCGATCTATCTCTCGATCGTTTTGCTGGTCCTGTTTTTCATCAGCCTCATCAAATCGCTTTCAACCGTTTATCTCGGCCCGTTCGCGGTCATGACCTGGCTGTCCTTCTTCATGTGCATCGGAGCGCCCATCCTGATCGGCGGACTGTTCATCATCCTGCAGCCGAAATGGGACGCCCGGTACACGGATTCCCGCAAAACCGTCTGTACGGATGAAGGGAAGGAGGGGTAGGTCATGGAGATACGACTGACCGAACTTCTCATCGTCATTCTGTACTTCGCTGCAATGATCGGAATCGGTGTCTGGGCTAACAAGAGCACCAAGACCCAGAGCGGGTTCTGGGTTTCGTCACGGGACGTGGGCTCGTGGATGGTCGGATTGTGCTTCTTCTCGGCCGGGGCGAGCGGATCGCTCATGATAAGCAACCCAGGCTTCGCGCTGAAGGCCGGCCTGGCAGGCATCATCACCATGATCTCGGCCATCACCGTGAGCTACATGCTCGCCGTGACCCTGGTGGCATCGCAGTTGAGAAAGATGGGCAAGTACACCGTGGTGGACCTGCTCGAGGAGCGCTACGGCTCGAAGGTCCTCACGGGCTTAAGCTCGATCGTGGTCGTTGTGGCCTTCCTGTTCTATATCGCGGTACAGGTCAAGGCGGGCGGCATGATTGGCGCCTTCCTCTTCAATATCAGCTTCGGCAAGGCGGCCGCGGCCATGACCGTGGTGTTCGTGCTCTATGTCGCCATCGGCGGCATGAAGTCCGTGACGCTCACCGAGGCGATCCAGGCCGTGCTCATGCTCCTGGTCATGGTCTTCCTGGCCCTGACCATTCTGATCAAGGAGGGCGGGTTCGGAGAGCTCTACAGCAAGACCGTCGCGAACGTTCCCTTCTACGGCGGGCTCAATCCCGACTTTCCCTACCTTGCGCTCGTCGGGCTCTTCATCACATGGTTCACCATGGGCATCGTGTCCCCGCACTTCGTCATGAGGACGCTCTCTGCAAGGAACGGTACCGTGGCACGCAAGGGCATCCTGATCGGGGCCGTGCTCACGGGCTTTTTCGCCAGCCTCTACATCCTGGCGGTGAGCCTGGCCGAGGGTGCTTTCTTCTTCGGCATAGCAGATACTGACCAGGCATGGGTGAGCGTGATCAGCCGGTACTTCAGCCCCTTCATGGTAGGCCTCACCCTGGCGGGCGTCATGGCCGCAGTCATGTCAACAACCGCGGCCCAGCTCCTCGCCTGCTCGGCCAGCATCGTCAACGACCTGTACAACAAGCTCATCAACACGCAGGCATCCGAGAAAACCCTGGTGGCACTCGGACGGATCTTCGTGGTGATCGTAGCCATCGTGGCCTTCTGGGTGGCCATGAGCGAGACCAAGATCATGACGCTCATCGTGACC
>JBASVF010000108.1:0-3346 GCA_049275795.1 Desulfomonilia bacterium | reverse complement strand
TCTCCAACCTGCTCTCAGCGACCGATCTTCTCAAGCGCATGATCACGGCATGCGCAAGCGGGGAGGAGCTGGACGCGGCAGAGATCGAGGGCACGACCTTAACCCTCAGGCGGTTCACCGGCTCCAGTCGGCCGGCCGAAGGAGCCCGGCAGCATCCGGCCGTGGATCAGCCCAGAGGCGAAGACCGGGTGTTCTGCGTAACCATGAGGTTCAGGCCCGACATCCTCTCCACCGGCCAGGATCCGCTCATGCTCATACGAGAGCTCGCAGACAACGGCACCATCATCGAGACCCGGGCATTTACCGAGGGCATACCCGACTTCTACAACCTCAATCCCACCACCTGCTACACCTGGTGGGAGGCCATTCTCAGGACCGACAGGCCCCTGTCCGACATCCAGAACATCTTTCTGTTCGTGATAGACGATAACGAGATCATCATCGAGGATGTGTCGTCCCGGTACAAGCAGGGAGTGGACCTGAGCCTTGCCGAGAAGCCCATCGGTGAAATCCTGGTTGAGAAGGGCATCGTCAAACCCGCCGATGTCGAGGAGGTGCTCAAGAGCCTGAAGACAACAGGCGAAATGCTGGTGGAAACCGGCAAGGCCCCCCGCGAGATCGTGGAGAAGATGGCCTTCGCCCAGTCCCAGAGCAGGAAGCTCGCCAAGTCGTCAACCATCAGGGTGGATACCGACAAACTCGACAAGCTCGTGAACCTCGTGGGCGAGATGGTCATCAGCGTCGCCCGGATGTCCCAGCTTGCGAGCGAGATCGAGGCAAACGGAAATTCCCGCACCCTCCAGGGCGCCTCGGCCGCACTGGAGCGAATCTCACGCGAGCTCCAGGAGCAGGTGATGCGGGTCCGCATGGTTCCTGTCGAGGGCACCTTCAACCGGTTCCGCCGGCTGGTGAGAGACCTCTCCTTCGAACTGGGCAAGAAGATCGAGATAAAGATGAGCGGCACCGACACCGAGCTCGACAAGAACGTGATCGAGCAGATCGGCGACCCGCTCAAGCACATGATCCGCAATTCCATTGACCATGGCATCGAATCGCCCGAGGAGCGCAAACGCCTCGGAAAACCGCCCGAGGGAACCATCTGGCTCAAGGCCTACCAGCGAGAGGGCAACATCTTTATCGAGATTTCCGACGATGGCCGCGGCATCGATCAGAAAAAGGTCCTCGACAAGGCTGTCGAAAAGGGCCTGGCCGAATCGGGAAGGATCTACTCGGAAAAGGAGATCTTCGAGATGATCTTTGCGCCCGGGCTCTCGACCTCGGACAAGGTGAGCGAACTCTCCGGCCGGGGAGTGGGCATGGACGTGGTGCGCAAGAACATAGAAGAGCTTCACGGGACGGTCGATATCATATCGGAGAAGGGCAAGGGGTCCACCTTCCGGGTCAAGCTGCCACTCACCCTCGCCATCATCGACGGCATGATGGTTCGGGTGGGAAGCGAGGTGCTTACGATACCTCTTTCGGTCATCGACAAGTCGGTGCGCCCCTCCAGGGCCGAGATAAAGACCGTCGAGGGCAAGGGAGAGCTCGTGGAGATACGGGGCAGCTACCTTCCCCTGGTGAGGCTCTACCAACTCTTCGGCATCCCCTCGGAGAAGACCGACCCCACGGATGCCCTGGTGGTGGTGCTCCAGAGCACGGAGAGCCGCTTCGGTGTGCTCGTTGACGACGTGCTGGGACAAACCCAGGCGGTCATAAAGAGCATCGACAAGAACTTCAGGAAGATCGAGGGAACCTCCGGCGCGACCATTCTCGGTAACGGCAGGGTCTCGCTCATCCTCGATGTTCATGGAATTGAACACATGGCCTTCAGTGGCTGAGAACGGCCCTGACGGCCATACGGGAGGCAGACACCTACGTGCCGGGATACCGGATATTATGAATGAGATACATGAGATGAATGAAATGAACAGGGTTCATCCCATACATTGCAGTGCAAAGGAGACAATGCCATGATAACCAGACTCAGATTGCGGGGCAAGCTGATGATCCTCTGTCTTGCATCCGGAATCATACCGCTGTTCTTCTCTATCCTGTACATCGGAGGCAAGAGCATATCGGTCCTCGAGGAGCAGGCCATGGATTACCTCAGATCACGGGTTGAAGGGTTCGCCCGCATCGCTGAGGTGCGCAACGCCGCCATTGCAGGCAATCTCGACATCATCAGGGACCAGTTGAGGAAGAATCTCAAGCTCGAGCTCATTGACGAGGCGCGAAAAGAGCGCTACTACGAGACCGGCTACATGATCATCTTCTCGTCCGATGGCACCTGCGTCTACCATCCGCAGGCAGAGTTCGTCGGGAATACGAACGCCTACAATACCTTCCATTTCGTGCGTGATGCGGTGAACCTCAAGCAGGGGCTCTTCAAGTACACCTACAACGGCAAAGGCAAGTGGGGCTACCTTGCCTACAATAAGGACCTTGACTGGATCATGTGGGCATCCGCCGACGAGGACAAGATCCTTTCCAAGGTAAAGACCGTCAGGCTGCAGATGTGGGGGTTTCTCCTCGTCGTATCCATCATTCTCGGGATCACGGGAATGCTTCTCGCAGGCATCCTTGGCGGGGTGGCCAACCGGATCTCGTCAAAGATGATGGACATAGCGCAGGGGGATGCGGATCTTTCGGTACGGCTTCCGGTGCTGTCGCATGACGAGATTGGGGACATTGCGCACTGGTTCAACGAGTTCATCGGCAATCTCGAGGAGGTGGTTGCCAAGGTGAAGCAGGCTGCCGCGCAGGTAGACGGTGCGACCCAGGAGGTCGCCTCGGGCTCCCAGGGGCTTTCGCAGGCCACCCAGGAGCAGGCCTCCGCCATCGAGGAGGTTGCGGCCACGATCGAGGAGATGGCCTCTTCGATCAAGCTCAATGCTTCGAATGCGGCCCAGGGGAGGGAGAAGGCGCAGTCCATGGTGCAGGTGGCGAGCCAGAGCGGCGAGGCGTCCCAGGAGTTGGTGCGGGGCATGGGTGAGATCTCCGAGGCCTCCCGCAAGATCGGCGACATCATCGTGACGGTCAACGAGGTAGCGTTCCAGACCAATCTCCTGGCGCTGAACGCGGCGGTTGAGGCGGCCCGTGCCGGCGAGCACGGCAAGGGTTTTGCGGTGGTGGCGGAGGAGGTTCGTGCGCTGGCCCAGCGTTCCGCCGAGGCTGCCAAGCAGATCAAGGCGCTCATCGAGGACACGGTGATGAAGATCAGCGCGGGCGACGAGATGGTGAAGAAATCGAAGGAGTACCTCGAGCGCATCATCTCCTATATCCAGGATCTCTCCCAGACCATGGAGGAGATGGCGGCTGCGTCGTCCGAACAGGCGAGCGGGATCGA
>JBASVF010000107.1:0-12976 GCA_049275795.1 Desulfomonilia bacterium | reverse complement strand
CGTACTTCTGGGTGAGCAGGGCATCCAGCTGGGAAGGGGTGAGCCCTGCCGCTCTCACCTCGTCGATCATCTGGAGAGAGATCATGCCGTCGGGCCTGACGGTCACGATCTCGTTGAGCTCGGGGTTATGGAAGAACTTGATCTCCAAGGCATCATAGGGCTGGATCACGTACTCGTCGACCAGCCTGGCTTCCGGTAGAGGCGGAGAGAGACGCTGGACCTGCCGGTCGCCCGAACACCCGCCCGTCAGGAGCAGAACCGCGCACAGCAGCAGGGCAACGGCCCCTGACCGATTACGTGCACAGTGAACACGAAACCTCCAGGAAACGTGCATGGCATGCCCTTCCTCGCTTTCACGCCCGGAGACGGGGAAGAACTCGAAACAAGGGATGCTCCGCCTCAGAGCGCTCTGGTACCCGCCGCCTGAGGCGGGTGAGGGTTCGAAGAGCCACTCGAGCCCGCCTCCAAGGCATGGCCGCCTCACCCTGCGGTGAGGGCTGATTTCTTACCATAATAAGTACTGGTGCCTGCGGAAAAACTCAAGCCGGCCCGGGGCGGAGCGTAGGTCGCCATGGGCCGGCAAAGCATCCCGCCAGGTTTTCCCAGGCGGGCTCATGCCCGGTCCGGGGGCCTTTCCCGGCGCAGGCGGAACAGCTTCAGGCGGAAACGGCGCGGGCCAGGTTCGCTCCGAGCTGGATGCACTGCTCGAGCTCTTTGCCGTCGGGAGAGCACTTTACCTCTACCAGGGGCTCCACCAGGCTCCAGCCGCTCTTGTCCACGAAGGACTTCAGGTCCTTCACCGAACCTCCGGTCCATCCGAAGGACCCGAAGATTCCCAGGGTGCGGTTCATGAGCTTCTTCTCCTGAAGCAGCTCCACGAAGGTCTTCATCGCCGGGAAGAGTCCCATCTCGTAGGTGCAGCTCCCCAGGGCCAAGCCTTGGAACCGCCACGCGTCCCTGACGAGGTACGAGAGGTGAACGCGCGAGACGTCGTGCAGCCGGATGTTCCTGACCCCACCTAAGGTCAGCCCGCGACACACCGCCTCGGCCATTTTCCGCGTACTGCCGTACATGGAGGCATAGGCTACCATCACCCCGGGCTCGGCCTCGTACCTGCTCCAGCGGTCGTACCTTCTCGTGACGTACCCCGGGTTCTTCCTCCACACGGGTCCGTGGGTGGTCGCGATGATCGACACCTCGAGGTCCTTGAGCTTGGCCATGGCTTTCTGCACCATGGGGCTGTACTTGCCGACGATGTTGGAGAAGTACCTGAGCATCTCGTCCTCGTACCGGTCGATGTCGAGCTCGTCGTCGAAGATGCCGCCGTCGAGGGTTTTGAACGTGCCAAAGGCATCTCCCGAGAAGAGCACCCGCGAGGTCCGGTCATAGGTCATCATGGTCTCGGGCCAGTGCACCATGGGGGTGAGCGCGAAGGCGAGCTCGTGGCCGCCCAGGTCGAGCCCGTCGCCGTCCTCAACGGTCGTGGTGCCGGTGGTGATGCCATAGAACGCCTCCACCATGCCCATGGTCTTTTTGTTGCCCACGATGTTGACCTCGGGGAAGAGCTGCCTGAGTATGGGGATCGCACCGGAATGGTCGGGTTCCATGTGGTTGATCACCAGGTAGTCGAGCGTCCTGCCGCCTGTAAGCAGGGCCCTGATCTTTTCCATGAGCTGGGTGAGGTGGGTCTTCTTGACCGTGTCGATGAGCGCGGTTTTCCTGCCGGTAACGAGGTACGAATTGTACGACACCCCTTCGGGCAGCGGCCACTGGGCCTCGAAGAGGTCGGTCTCGTAATCGTTCACGCCTATCCAGTAGATGTCCTTTGTGATTTCTATGGGGTCATGCATGGTTTTTTCCTCCCTGTGATTTCATTCTTTTTATCCGAAAGGCCCGGGGCTGCCTTCCCTTCCGGGGGCGGCGGACCGGGCTCCGTATGCACGCAGTGTCAAGACACGATCATGAGCTGGATATCGCAGACGTTCGTGCCGGTGGGGCCGGTGACGAACAGTCCCCCTGCCGTCCGGAAGAAGGTGTGCGAATCGTTCTCGTCGAGATATTTCCCCGCATCCAGGCCGAGCTCCCGGGCCTTCTCCAGCACCGTGGGCCCGGCGAGGGCGCCCGCGGCATCGGTGGGCCCGTCCGTGCCGTCGGTGCCCGCGGACAGGAACAGGATGCCTTCCATGCGATCTTCCGCCTGGTGGAAATCGTTCAAGAACGCGAGCGCCATCTCCTGGTTTCTTCCGCCCGTACCCCTGCCCCTGATGGACACCGTGGTCTCGCCCCCGGCAACGATGAGGGCTGGCCTCGGGAAATCCGGGGCACCCCTGCGGATGTCACGGGCGATGGCGGCAAAGAACCTGGCCGCCTCCCTGGCCTCGCCGGTGAGCATGGAGGTGAGCAGGAAGGAGCGGTAGCCAAGGGTCCTGCCGTGGTCCCGCGCCGCCATGCACGCGGAGAGGTTGTCGCCCAGCAGGACGTTGAGCACCCGGTCGAAGGCGTGGTCTCCCGGTTTGGGCGTCTCAGGGATCACGCCCCGGGCGCCGGCTTCGAGGCGGGCGATCACCGGCGCAGGCAGGAGCTGCCGGATGCGGAGCCTGTCCACGATGCCCAAAGCCTGGGCAAAGGTTGTCTCATCGGGCACGGCGATGCCCGAGGCGATGGTATCGAGCCGGTCGCCCACCACGTCCGAGAGGATGAGGTTGATCACCCGCGCCGGGTAGGCAGCCCGGGCGAACAGACCTCCCTTGACCTGGGAGAGGTGCTTGCGGATGCAGTTGATCTCGCGGATGTCGGCACCCGATTCGAGCAGGACCCGTGTGGTCTCCTGCTTGTCGGCCAAGGTGATGCCCGGCGCCGGAAGGCTGAAGAGGGCCGAGCCCCCTCCCGAAATGAGGTTGAGGACCAGGGTCTTTTCGTCCGCACGACCGGCCAGGTTCAGCAGGGGCTCTGCGCCCGAGACACTGCCTTCGTCCGGAACGGGATGCCCCGCCTCCCTGACCGTTATACGATCGAGCGGCTCTGCATGGCCGTGCTTGGTGATCACCAGCCCCCGGGAGATCCTGTCTCCCAGGATCTCTTCCATCGCAGCGCCCATCCTTGATGATGCCTTGCCGATTCCCAGGACCACGATCTCGCTGAAGGTGTTCAGGTCCTCGTGCAGGGTCTTGCCTTGGTGGGAGATCACCAGGTCGCTGTCTTCGACGCGGACCGCGCTTTTAATCATGCCGTAGGGGTCCACCCGTTCGAGCGCGCGGTAGAAGATCGATCGGATGTCGCGTTGTGGATCCATGGCTTCCTCCTTCCCGGCACCAGCCTCCGGGAATGCCCTTGGTGAAGGCCTTCAAAAACCTGCAACCCTATGATTCTTCTGTATGACACCCCTGCACCTTGACTCAAGTCGATTTTTATCCAAGGTGTGCAACAGGTCGGAACCACTGGCAGGAATCCCCTTGTTCCGCTCGATGCCTCTTTTTGCTATGGTAAGGGCCTCGAATGACAGGACGCTGCAGCCAAGGCCGGGCAGCCTGCAGGAGGAAGACGGCAATGGGAGAGAGAACAGTGTACTTGGTCCCTTACACGGGCGAACGCTCAGTGCACGTCAATGGGCTCGAGATAGCGCACGACGCCTTCGGGCGCAGGGGCGACCCGCCCGTGCTCCTCATCATGGGCCTGGGCTCGCAGATGGTCATGTGGGAGGACGAGTTCTGTGAACGGCTCGCGGCCAGGGGTCTCTACGTGGTCAGATTCGACAACCGTGACTCGGGCAGGTCGACCAGGCTCGACTCCCTGGGCATGCCCAGCTTCAAGGGCCTGTTCACCGCCGGGCTCAGGCCTCCCTACACCCTTGCAGACATGGCGAGTGACACCCTGGGCCTCATGGACGCACTGGACCTGCCTTCGGCCCACATCGTGGGCGCCTCCATGGGAGGCATGATCGCACAGATCATGGCCATTGGCCATCCCGGCCGGGTATGGAGCCTCACGCTCATCATGACCTCGTCGGGCCATCCGTTCCTTCCTCCTCCGAAACCCGAGGCCCTTAAGGTTCTCCTCAATCCGATCCCTGTAAGGCGCGAGCGGTTCATCGAGCATTTCATCAGGGTATGGCGGGTGCTGAGTGGCGGGCAGATCCCCATGGATCCCGTACGCATACGCCGCCTGGGCGAGCTCTGCTTCGAGCGGGGGGTGTCCCCGGGCGGGAGCGCCCGCCAGCTTGCAGCGATCCTTGTCTCGGGCAGCAGGAAAGGAATGCTCGCCAACCTTAAGGTACCGGCCCTGGTGGTGCATGGCGACGCAGACCCGCTCCTGGTAAAGGAATGCGGGATCGACCTCGCTGAGAGCATCCCGGGCTCACGGCTCAAGATGATCAAGGGTATGGGTCACGCACTTCCGCCCGCGGTCTGGAACGACGTCATCACCGCCATAGTCCGGCACATCGGCCTGGAGGACGGGTACAGCAGGGGTGCTCCCGGGCCGGGGACGAAAGAGCGGGGATGATCATGCGGCCCTTGGCAGATGCTCGTCCCGGGGGTGCACCGGCTGTGCTGTTCCTTGGCGTTCTTGATTTTCAGCCGTTTTTCCCCTATCAGGAGAGGCAATCCCATTGAACCGGATAGGATGAGAGTATGGCAAAGATACGCAGCACCCTCGATATCGTCATGGAACGGACCAAAGGCCTGAGCATGTCCCGGGAGGAACGGGAAAGGCTTCGTGACAAGGAACTCTCGGATAAGGCCAGGGCCTGGGCCCAATGGTACCTCGACGAGAAGTGGAGCTGGGATGACCTTCGCAGCCGGCTGGAATCGGCGGGAGACGACAGGCCCCGGTTGACTTCCCTGCTCGAGAAGGAACTGGCCTCCGGTATCAGGCTCGGCGCCGACAACTCCAGGATCGTCGATGCCTTGGGACGGCTGAGCGGAGCCGGCACCGACCGGATAGCCCAGGTCGTCGAGCTTTACCAGGGCGAGCTGCTCTCCGCCCTGGACCGGCACCGGGAAGAGGGCAGGCTCAGGCTGGAGGCGGCAGCGATCAGGGGTTCCGCCGTCATCCCCAACCAGGAGGCCGACCCCTCTTGGGAGAAGGAGCTCGAGGACCTGCACGGTCGCCTGAAAGACCGGCTCGCGGGCATCTTATAGGTAGCTGAGCGCATAGTCCTGGATGATCCGGAAGTTGTCCATCACCGCGCGCTTCCCGGCCACCGGCGCCCCGTGGCCGCTCAGGAGGATCTCGATGTCCAGGCCCATGATCCTTTCCACGCTCTTCTTGAGCTCGGCCCCGCTTCCACCGGGGAGGTCGGTCCGCCCGACGCCCTGAGGGAACACCAGGTCTCCGGAAAAGAGCGTTTTCTTCTCTGGCCAGTACAGGCACACAGAGCCCGGGGTGTGGCCCGGGGTTTCGATGACCTCGAAGAGGTCGTCGCCCACGAGCAGGTCTCCCTCCTTCAGAAAGAAGTCGGGCCTCGGCTCGCGGTACAGGCCGCCCGTGAGCTCCACGACGTAGTCGTACTCCGCCTTACCCATGGTGAATTTTGCGGTGTCCTTCAGGTAGGTGACCGCCTCCATGTGGTCGGGATGGCCGTGGGTCACCAGCACCACGTTGATGTCCGACACGGACATGCCGAGGGCATCGAGCCCCTTGGCCACATGGTTGAAGAGGTGCATATGGCCCGGGTCGATGAGGATCTTTCGCGAGGAGTCGATGAGATAGGTGTTGCAGTTGTTCTGCGTGTAGTCGTCCCAGATGAACCCATAGAGCCCTTTGAATACCTTTACGAGCATGTCGTCTTCCTTTCGCACAGGATTTGCAGAGGCCTTCGGCCTGCCCGGAGGCCTCTCTTGAGCGGGACTGGAAGCTGGGCGCCCGGTGGGCGCCTCAGTTTACTGCGCCGCTAGCCCTCTCCCTTGAGGCCGATCTCTTCGGCAGCCTCTCTCATGCCCATGATAGTGTCTTCGACCAGGGATGTCACCTCCACTCCCAGCATCTCTGCACCCCTGGTGATTACGGACCGGTCGACCCCGGCGGCGAAGGCGGGCGATTTCCATTTCTTCATCACGGACTTGGGCGTGAGATCCAGCACGCTGCGGGACGGGCGCACCAGGGCGCTCGCCGCTACGAGGCCGGTCAGTTCGTCGATGGCATAGAGGGTCTTCTCGAGCAGGCTCTCGGGTTTGACATCCGAGTGCATGCCCCACCCATGCGAGACCACAGCCCGGATGTACTCTTCGGGCCAGCCGTGCTGCTCAAGTATCTCGCGGGTCTTGGTGCAGTGCTGCTCCGGGAACTCCTCGTAGTCGAGGTCGTGCACCAGCCCGATCACTCCCCACATCTCCTCGTCTTCACCGGCCTTGCGGGCCATGTACCTCATCACCGCCTCCACGGCAAAGGCATGCTTCAAGAGATTATCTGTCTTGACATGCTCCTTCAGGAGCTTAAGCGCGTCCTCGCGGCTCGGGATATATCCGGGCATGCTCTCCTCCTCATGATATTTATTCTTTCTCTATTCTCATAGGGACTTTTCCGCAAAGCAGGCAAGGGGAAATTCCCGGTCTTCCCAAGGGTCGGGCTCTGGTGGCGGCTGGCCGTAGTCCGGGTGCGCCCCCGGCCCGGCATCGGGGCAACATGAGTGACCAGCCCGCAGAGCTCACGGTAGATGATGCTCCCCGGGCATCATCGCTTCTTGGGCCTTGCACGGCGGGCACGGCCGAGTGCATGCGAGGCGGCCTGGTAAATAACAGCGTGAGTGTGTAAAGATATTCCCTGAAGATTCCAGGAAATGAGAAAAAATGTTCACTTCCGCACCGGTGCAGGTTTCGCCGAATGGCCGAGGAAAATGAATCTATCTAATTGATAAAACACGCGAAATATATAAACACCGCTGCTGGCATGGCTTTTGAATAATTATAGCTTGCCAGGCTGCTGAAGCAGATCGGCTGTCAGGGAGCCCGGCACAATAACCAGGGAGAAAAAGATGAGAGCACCAATTTTCGGGGTTACGGTTATCGTGGGTATCGTGGCCGTAACCCTATTTTTTTTATTCGCACGTGAAAGCGAGGCGCGAATGGCCCGTGCGGATGCTCCCCATCATCTCTATAAGCTCCAGTATTCGTACAACGGAAAGATCTGGCACGATCTGATCATTATCGAAAACGGCGATGTCTCGAGGCACATCAAGTACCTGAGCAAGGAAGGACAGGTGCCCTCGCTGAGGTACTGGCACTCGTACATCGACGAGGAAGGGATACGGCAGTATCACAGCATACCGCTCACGGTCGACGGAAGGCCGCGTATGCACATGGACCTTGCCCCGGAGAGCGGGGAGAGGGGATGACCGGCGGGAAGGTCATCGCTCGCGAAAAGGTCCGGAGAGCACGCAATATTTCATCCTTTATTCCTCCTCAGGCCGCAACCCTGACCCGCAACTCGGGGTTGCGGCCTGCTCCCTCAGCAGCTTTTACCCCCTGTTCCCGCGCAAGTTCCCCGCGGGCATCGAAGGGGGGCGTTCAATCTTTCCACCGGGGAATGGCAGGCGAAATGGGAGAAGATGACAGGAACCTGCTTGCCGAACGCACGAACGATCCCGGGGTGGGGGGATGGGTTCCTTCGAGATAGATGCCCATGGCCCTGATCCTCTCGAGGGGGTCGGCGTCGTCGTCCTTGCCGCAGCCCCTGGTCTTGTGGATCGCGACCACCTTCATGACCATGGTGTCCGTGACCATCCGCCTGATCTCTGTCTCGTGTTTCAGCTCGAGGATTTCCAGCTTGATACGTTCATAGTTCTGCTTGACGAACGCCGCCGCCCGGCCGTCTCCGACCGGCATGCACAGCAGGATCCTGGCGATTGCCAGAGCCAGGAATGCTGCGTATTCCTGGTCGTCACTGCGAACGTATTTGGCGTAGAGGCGCCCGAAGATCCCCGCGAACACCTGCTTCTCGGCCCTGAAAAGATCGTCGCTCGTTGGTATGATCTGCTTCTGCTTCATGGCCTTTTCGTGCTCCTTCTGTTTTTCTATAGCCGATCCGCATCGCTTTCGCCAGGAGAAGATGATCCGGCGTGTGCGGGTGCTTCCCTAAATGGTGCGGCTGGGAGCTGAGGGCAGTGGTCATACGGGGTGTAGGGCCTGACGATCTGCGGGCAGTGTGGCTTTAACATACTCTGATTATGCAGTATTGCTTGACGAAAACCGAACATATGCCTTAGCCTAACCATGGTGAAAGGAGCTTGCGGGATGAAAGAAGCCTACCGGAGCATACCCAAGGTGGATGCGGTGCTCAGGGAGCCGGCGCTTATGAATCTTCCCTACGCGCCCGAGCTGGTCAAGCGTGCCGTACAGGATGCACTGGAGAAGGTCCGGGAGGCGATCTCCAGGGGCGACCTGGACAAGAGCCCGGACGCGGCGCGGGTGGCGGCCGAGGTGGCCCGGGAGATCGTCGGGATCATGGCCTCGGGCCTTGTCGAGGTGATCAACGCGGCGGGCGTGGTGGTGTACACGAACCTGGGCAGGGCCCCCTTGGCCGCGGAGGCGATCAATGCCATGGTGGAGGCCGGCCGGGGGTATTCCGACCTGGAGTACGACCTCGGAAAGGGCTCGCGGGGCTCTCGGCAGAGCCACATCAGGCCCGTCACCCGCTCCTGCTTCGGCGCCGAGGACGCCCTGGTGGTGAACAACAACGCCGCCGCCGTACTGCTGGTCTTGAGCACCCTGGCCAGGGGCAGGGAGGTCATCGTCTCCCGGGGTGAGCTGGTGGAGATCGGCGGCTCGTTCCGCATGCCCGAGGTCATGGCCATGAGCGGCGCCCTCATGCGGGAGGTGGGCGCCACCAACCGGACCAGGCTCTCTGACTACCGCTCGTCCATCAACGACAATACCGGCCTGATCATCAAGGTGCACCGCAGCAACTTCTCTATCGTGGGCTTTACCGAGGAGGTGGAGCTCAGGGAGCTCTCGGAACTCGCCCGCGAGTTCGGCATCCCGCTCTATGTGGACATGGGCTCGGGCATCCCCTTCGACCTCACCCCCTATGGCATCCCGGACGAGTGGACCATCCCGGGGTGCCTGGAATTTTCCGACGTTCTCTCGTTCAGCGGAGACAAAGTCCTGGGCGGCCCCCAGGCCGGCATCATCCTGGGCAGGACCGAACTCGTCGAGCGGATGTCCCGCAATCCTCTGCACCGGGCCCTTCGCATCGACAAGCTCGCCATCGCCTCCCTGAGCGCCACCCTGGGGCTCCTCTCCCAGGGCAGGTACCGTGACATCCCGGTGCTCAGGATGCTCGTGGAAGACCCTTCCGAGGTTCGCGCCCGGGCCGAGCGCCTGCGCGATCTCCTAGGCCTTCGGGATGCCGAGGTCGTTCCCACGCGAGCCGTGGTGGGCGGCGGTTCAGCCCCGACCAAGAGCTTTCCATCCTATGGGCTGGTTCTCAGGCGGCCGGATGCAACGGCACTGCTCGCACGGCTCAGGGCCGTGAGGCCGGCCGTGGTGGCGCGCATCGAGGACGACAGGATCACCTTTGACCTGAAGGCCGTGGACGCCGGGCTCGTGGAGGTCCTGGCGGAGAAGATTCGCGAGGCCCTTGGCGATGGGCTTTAAGCTGGGCCTGGCCCTGGGCGGGGGAGGAGTCCGCGGGCTCGCGGGCATCGGGGCCATCCAGGCCCTTGCCGACGCGGGCTTGGCGCCGGATGTGGTGGCTGGCACAAGCATGGGTGCTGTCGTGGGCGCCCTCTATGCCGAGACCCTGGACATCGGCAGGACCCGCGAGATAATATGCGGCACGCTCGGATCGGAAGAATTCCTGAAAAAGGCCCGGCGCCTCTCATCGTCGGACGATCAGAAGGGCTTCTTCGAACAGATCTACGGCAAGGCCCGCAAGGGCTACCTGTTCTACCGGTTCCTGTTCATGAAGTCCATGATCCCGCCCGAGGCCTTTTTCGCTGAGATGGACCGATTCATCCCGGAAAGGGACTTCACGGAGCTCAGGCTGCCTTTTGCCTGCATCGCCCTGGACCTGGTGAGCGGGTATCCGGCTATCCTGCGCTCGGGTTCCGTCCGGCAGGCGGTGCGGGCGTCGAGCTCGGTGCCCGGGATCCTGCCGCCTGTAGAGATCGGCGCCTGCCGGTACGTGGACGGCGGCTGGGCCGAACGGGTGCCGGTGTCTGCAGCCTTGGTCCTGGGTGCCGACTTCGTGCTCGGCATCGATGTGTCGCGGGAGATCTCGCCGATCGACTACGAGGAAGAGATCGAGAACAGCATGGATGTGCTCTTCCGCGCGGACGACATCGCCCGGACCCTGATGAACACACTGAGAACCGCAAGCGCGGACTTCGTGGTCCATCCCGAGGTGGGCGACGCGGGGTGGTCCGACTTCCGGAACATCGAGGACTACATCGAATCGGGCCGTCGGGCCGTAGCCCGGGCTGTTCCCGTGCTCAGGCGCGCCATGCTCTTTCGCAGGGTCGGGAGGCTTTTGTGGAAAAGACGCTAGATGTCTATGCCGGGGCCGAGGACGAGGATATACGGCTCGATGTCTTTGTCTCGGCACGGCTCGGCGTCACGCGATCGAGCGCTGCCCATGCCATGGACGAGGGACGGGTGCTGGTGGACGGCAGGGCGCGCAAGGCATCGTTCAGGCTCAAGCCCGGCATGCGAATCCAGGCGGCGGTCACCTGCGGCCGTCAGACAAAGGAGGTCCCCGAGGCCGTGGAGGTCCCGCTTGAGGTCCTGTACGAGGACAGCCATGTCGCGGTCTTGAACAAGCCCCCGGGCCTGGTGGTGCATCCGGGCGCCGGCGAGCACGGTCCCACCCTGGCGCATGCGCTCCTGCACCGCTATCCCGGGATCAGGGGCGTGGGGCATTCAGAGAGGCCCGGCATCGTGCACCGGCTCGACAAGCAGACCTCGGGGGTCATGGTGGTCGCCCTGAGCGCCCGGGCTTTCGAGGTCCTGGCGGCCGCATTCAAGGAACACCGTCACCTCCGCGTCTACCGGGCCGTGTGCTACGGCCGCATGGAGGGAACGCAAGGCAGGATCGAGACCTTCATGGACCGCCATCCGAAGGACCGCAGGAAGATGAGCTCGCGGGTCGAGCAGGGCAGGCGCGCGGTTACGGACTGGCGGGTGCTCAGGGAGTGGGAGCAGCTCTCGCTGCTGGAGCTGGAGCTCCAGACCGGAAGGACCCACCAGATCCGGGTGCATCTCGCCGACCTGGGCCACCCGGTGGTTGGAGACCCGGAGTATGGCGGGAAGAATCGGGCAAACACGATTACCGACCCGGTGGTGAGGTCCCGGGTAAAGAGGCTCGGCAGACAGATGCTCCATGCCTGGAAGCTGGGGATCACCCACCCGGTTACCGGAGCGTGGATGGAGTTTACCACGGACCCGCCCGAGGACATGCAGGGGCTCATCGCCCTGCTGGACGAGCGATCCGGCGGCTGAAGCCGCCTCGGGAAAGAGCGGCCGGCAGGTGAAACCGGCCTTTAAAGAGGAGAAAACCGGAGAAAAGCGGCACGTACCAGTGATGCTCGGCCCGATAATCAAGGAAAAAGCACGAGAAGGGAAAAGGAATTGACTTTTTTGGCCGCTGTGATTGATTATGACTGCATGCAAAGGCTTTCAGACATTCTCAGCAGGACATATCGCGGCTTTGCCAAGATCATCAGGATTCGCAACCTATGGCCCGAGATCGCGGGCGAGGTGCTCACGGCCCACACCGAGCCGGTACAGCTCAAGGGCAAGACACTCTCGGTGCTGTGCGATTCTCCGGCATGGGTACAGCAGATGGGAGTGCTCGGGCCGGCCCTGGCGGATAAGGTGCGCACCGTGGCCCGGATCAAGGTGGAGAGGATCGATGCCAGGTTCTCAGCCCAGGGACGGCCGGTTTCCAGGCGGGATGCCGCACGCAGGCCGGTGGTGATACGGTTCGACATCGACCCCGAGGACATCAAGCGGATCAAGGACCCGAGACTCAGGAAGGCGATGATGGGGCTCATCGATTGACCGAGAAGAGGTTAGGATGACGGAACATACATCAAAGCTGGCTCGAATCGCGTGGGTGCTGGGCATGGCCTTCGTGGCCGTGGTGATCGTATGGGTGCTTTCCATCATGGGCGCGGTCCCTCTGACATTCCGGTATGCCATGACCCCGGCCGAGCTGGAGAAGTTCCTGGACTCTCCCCGGGACGACATGCGGGGGATCAAGGTAAACGGCCATTTCCTCGACATCGGCAAGAGGCGTTCGCTCCAGATCCTCAAGGGGTACGACGAAATCATGTACCTCGTGCGCCCGCACCGGAACGTGAGGGTGCAGCCCCGCAACCTCACCCGGCCCGAGGTCCTCGATTTCTGCACGAACATCACCGGCCCCGGCTTCCAGGAGCTCCGTTCGCGCGTTGAGTCCGGCACGCCGCCCAGCGCCGAGTGGGAGGGCACAATCGGCGGCCGGCCCCTGAGGATCGTCAAGGCCAGCATGTTCGGCTACTTCATCACCGGGCTCCACGACACCCCGATCTTCATGACCCAGGTCGAGCTCGCCCGCAGGCTTGGCATGGACGAGGCCCTGATTCTCTCCCGGCTCATCCCGGTACAGAAGCGGTGGTACGAGGAGTTCACCTCCAGCGGCTCCCAGGACACGCGCTACCCCCTGCAGTACATCATCCCCATGGGCGACGAGCTCACGAATTGGCTCAACGAGCAGGCCTCGCTGTAAGGGGGGCCTGCCCCGCCGGCCCTGCCGAGCTCAGGCCTGCGGGAGTGCTGTACGATGCTGTAATCCTCTATTACCAGATGGAAGTAATATACCCTCAGGTTTGAGTAGAGATCAAAGACGTGGGGCAACACATTTTAGATTGGAGCCATGATGAGTATGGATAAAAAAACAGTTAACTGCATACGAAAACTTCTGGAAGGAGCTAGATGTCAAGGTTATGTCCTGTAAGTTCTGTAAAAAGGTAAGACGAGCCAAGAGCGACTCCGATAAAGCG
>JBASVF010000106.1:0-6773 GCA_049275795.1 Desulfomonilia bacterium | reverse complement strand
ACTTCTTGATGTGTACCCTGTGGGGTAATCAGCGGCAGACAACAGTGCCTATCCTCCGGTTATGCTGCCAAAAGCTCTATTGCTGCAGAAGTGGTTTGGCATGATGAACGCTTATTGCTGGATTGCGTAAAAATCTCAAGAGATGAAGAAAGCCCTGTTTCCCTCCCGCCACGGAGAGATCGGCACCAGTGTGAGCGAGATGTACTACTTCAGCAGGTTCCGATGGGCTGCACTCTTTCAGGGCGCCGGGTGGACCGTGGAAAGATACTGCGCCAACAGGCTCTTCTACACAGGGTATGGGTTGTTCGGCCCGACGCTGAGCATCCCGGCGCGCCGGCGGCTGGGCCGGCTGTTGGGAAGTTCCTGCCATGTCTTCGCCTTGAAGAAAAATCTTTTCCTTGGTTCAAATTCTCTGGGATGAGATAGCCATTTCTCATGTGCAGAATCGCCGGCATCTGGAAACGTACCGCCTGTCCCGATCTGGAGGACATCTGCATTCGAATGCGCGACTGCATGACCAGAGGAGGTCCGGATCATGCCGGGATCTTCCTCGAAGACCAGACAGCTTTGGCTCTGGGTCACAGGAGGCTTTCGATCATAGACCTTTCCGAGACAGGTAACCAGCCCATGCGCACCAGCGATGGGAGGTACACCCTCACCTACAACGGAGAGGTCTACAATTATAAGGAAATCAGGGAAGACCTTGCGGCACGGGGGGTTCTCTTCAGAGGCACATCGGACACCGAGGTTGTCCTCAATGCCTTCGACGCATGGGGGCCACACTGCGTTCAGAGGTTTATCGGCATGTTTGCTTTTGCCGTCTGGGACTCCCTCGAGAAAAGCCTCTACCTCTTCAGAGACCGCGTCGGGGTCAAGCCCTTATATTATTATCACGATGAGGGCACCTTCGCCTTCGCATCCGAGCTCAAGGCCCTCCACGCAGGGCTCGCAGATCGACTGGCGGTTGACCCCGCTACGCTGGGCGAGTTCTTCCACTACGGATACATCTCGAGCCCCCGGTCAATTTACCGAAACACCTTTAAGCTCGAGCCCGGCCATTGGCTGAAGGCATCCATCGGCTTTCGCATCGAGAAGCACGAGTACTGGCCCTGCGCCACCGATTCGGAGCAGCCTCCGATGGAAGGCCCGGAGGAGACCCTGATCGATCGGCTCGAAGAAAGCATGGTCGACGCATTCACGAAGCGCCTTATCGCTGATGTGCCGGTGGGGGTGTTCCTCTCCGGGGGCGTCGACTCCTCACTGGTTACGGCGATCCTGGCAAAGCATACCTGCACGCCCATCAAAACCTTTACCATCGGGTTCAGGGAGAAAAACTACGACGAGTCGCGCTGGGCAAAGCAGATCGCCCTGCATCTGGGCACCGAGCATACGGAAAAGATCGTGACGCCGGATCATGCACGGGAGATCCTTCCCCTGTGGCCCGAGATATATGACGAGCCCTTCGGGGACATATCGGGCATCCCCACGACCATCGTCTCGAGAATGACGCGGCGTCACGTCAAGGTCAGCCTTTCCGCGGACGGAGGAGACGATCTGTTCTGCGGATATCACCGCTACTGGGTGATGAACGCGCTCGAGAGGTTCATCTCCCCGTTCCCCTCCCGGGTGCCAAGAGCTGCCGGGAAGCTTCTGAATTCCTTTGGAAGCGACCGGTTCGCCCGGCTGGCTCAGGCCCATCCGAGGCTGAGGCTCCCTGCAATCAAGGACCGCATGCGGAAATTCCAGGCAGTGCTTGCCAACTGGAGCGGGGACGCCTCGAGCGCATACCCGTACGCGATCGGCTATTGGCTCCCCCACGAGGTGCGCGAGCTCACGGGTAGCTATCACGACCTTCGCCCTCCTCTCGACCAGCTTGGCGAGAGTCTCCTGGACGCCATGATGCTCTGGGATTTCAAGCACTACCTTCCCGAGAACATTCTCACCAAGGTGGATCGGGCGACCATGTTCAACAGCCTCGAAGGCAGGGACCCGTTCCTCGACCACCGGATAGTGGAATTCGCCCATGCGCTGCCTCTGGACATGAAGTTCCGGAACGGAGAATCAAAGTATATCTTGAAGCAGATCCTAAAAAAATACCTTCCAGAGAATCTCTTCAAAAGGCCCAAACAGGGGTTTGCCGTGCCGATCTACTCATGGCTGCACGATGATCTCCTAGACCTGGTCAAGGAGCACCTCAGCCCGGAGGCCCTGCGTTCCCAGAATTACATCGACCCGGAGACAGCCACGAAAACCGTGACGAAATTTCAGCGCGAAAAAGGCTCCATAGCCGTTGACCGCATCTGGCTGCTGCTCGTGTTCATGATGTGGAGACAGCGCTATGGAATGTGAGGGCATGCATGGCGGCTGAACCCGGGATCAGGGTGCTCCACCTCATATCAACCCTGGATGTGGGCGGCGCGGAGATGAACCTTCTCAGGCTCGTACAGGGTATTTCAAAGGGGTATAAGAGCCATGTCGTATCCCTCACCCCCATCGGTCCGCTGGGAGAGCGGATCAGAGATCTGGGCACAGGCGTCGAAACGCTCGGGATGAAAAAAGGCCTGCCCGATCCCCGCGGGGTGATTCGGCTCGCAAAGATCGTCAGGCGATTCGACCCGCATGTCATCCAGTGCTGGATGTACCACGCAAACCTCCTGGGACTCGTCGCGTCCGGCAGGAGGCCCCTCGTGTGGAACATCCGCTGCTCTGACATGGATCTCCGCGGGTACGGGAGGATCTATCGGTGGACGGTAAAGGCGGGGGCCCTGTTCTCACCGCTGCCGGATGCTGTGGTGGCAAACTCGCTTGCCGGAAAAAACTTCCATGGATCTCTCGGGTATTCTCCCAGAACATGGACCGTCATCCCAAACGGCTTCGATACCGCCGTGTACCGTCCGGATGAGTCCTCGAGGCGATCCGTGCGGAAACGGCTCGGCATCCCCGAAACTGCTCCCGTTATCGGGCTGACGAACCGGTATGACCTCATGAAGGATCACGCGACGTTCTTCCGCGCAGCGTCTCTCCTGTCCGGCACGGACGCCTCGGCGCATTTCATCCTTGCCGGAAGGGGCGTCTCAGAAGACAACCCTGCCCTATCATCACTCCTGGGCATGGTGCCGCATGTTCGGCATGTCCACCTGCTGGGGGAACGGCACGATGTCCCCGGCCTGATCAACGCCTTTGATATAGCCGCCTCGTCTTCGTCCTACGGCGAGGGCCTGCCCAACGCGATAGGCGAGGCCATGGCAACGGCCGTTCCCTGCGTGGTCACCGATGTGGGCGACTCGGCCGCCCTGGTGGGCGATACCGGGATCGTGGTCCCGAAGAAAGATCCCCAGGCCCTGTGCGCCGCGTGGCAGAGCCTGCTGGATGCAGGGCCGGACTTCCGCAGGGCCATGGGCAAGCGCGCCAGGAAGCGCATCATGGAGCACTACAGCCTTGCGGCCATGATCCGCAGGTACGAAAGCCTCTACCAAGATCTCACGGCAGACCCATCGAGCTGAAAAATCTCTGAAAAATAAAAAGCCCTTCCCTGTCTCCCGATAGGGACAGGCAGACCATAACACCCAGCAACTCCACAACCAGGATCAACGGAAAACTCCCCAGAAACAGCCCCACCTTTTTCCCTTCCTCCCAGCTGTTCCATTGTCTCGCCCAATAGTATGCCGCTCCATAGGGGAAGAGCGCCCAGAACCAGGCAATATAGTTGATCGCGGGAACGCCCCAGACCTTTACCCTTAGCGCCGGGTCCCACACCCACCAGCCGAGCTTGGTCGCAACCGGGTCAAAGGGCAGGTCCATGGACAGGCCGACCGCGGCGCACACCAGGCCCTTCGCCAGGACCGGCATGGGCGGGAGCAGCTTCTCCACGGCAAAAAACGCGCAGTAGAGCACGTTCACCCAGCCGAGCATGGTGGCCAGGGGTGCGGGCAGACCGGGGAGATAGAACAGGTACCCCGGCTCGGAGAAGAACCCGAGTATGATCCCGCCGTTCTCGAGAATCATCCCGAAGAGAAGCGTCACTCCGAAAATCCAGAACCAGTCCCAGCGTGCGAGCCAGGTCCTCCCGTGCACGAGCAGCACCGCGAACTGCGCGAACGCGCTGAGCTCGTACAGAAGGCGCTGGGTCTCGCCTTCGAGCGGCATCGAGAGCCCGTGCATGACAGGGGCCAGGTAAAGCGCGGTCATGCCCAGGGCCCAGGGCGCAAACAGCGACCACACTCTTTTCCCGCCCCGCTCGCGGGTGCAGGCGAACCACAGCAGAACCAGCGACACGGCCAGGGGTGCAACGGAGAGCGCCTTCACGCTCTCCAGGGGCGGACTCACGTGGTGCAGCGCATTGTTGAGCACACTCAGGCCCACGAACCAGATGAAGAAAACCGGAAGGTTCTTCCAGAAAAACTTCATTGTATGAAAATGCATACCATCAAAGTCTGCCTTGATCAATGACGCACGAGGAACTGCATGACCAGCGATCGTTTGTTACGATATACGTGCAAACCCGATGAACACCGTCTGTTTCCCTGCTTGCACTAGCGGTCAGGTGAGCCCGACCTTCTCATGACCAGTCATCGCCCGATCCGCAGTTGTCCGGTTCGACCTGGGCCGCCCCAGTGATCGAGAAGATAGCGGAAAGCATACCCGCACACCGAGCTGGTAAGCTCGATAGCCGGCATCTGCGAAGAAGCCCCCGGTTTTACCCGGTGAACATCATCCCATGAGAGCCCTGAATGCCTCCGAAGCAGCTTTCACCGGGTCCTCGGACTCCATGATCCTGCTCATGAGGTAGCTGCCCACGATCACCCCGTCTGCAAAGGACAGCATCTCTTCCACCTGCCTTGCGCTCGATACGCCGAAGCCGGCGCACACCGGCAGGCCGGACAGGTTCTTGAGGGCACGCACCTGCCGCCTGACGTCCGGGGACAGGCTCGCCCTGGCGCCGGTGACCCCCTTGACCGTGACCGCATAGACAAAGCCCCGGCACTGCGAAATCACCTCGCGCATCCTCTGCTCGGGCGTGGTGGGTGCGATGAGCCTGATGAGGTCGATGCCCGCCTTCAGGCACATATCATAGACCCTGCTCGCATCCGAGGGCAGGTCCGGCACGATGAGACCCTGCATTCCCGAATCCTTCATGCGTGCGAGCGTCTCCGGGATGCCGCGGCGCATGAGCGGATTGAGGTATGACATGACAATGAGCGGTGCTCGGGCCGAAGCGCTCCACCGTCCCGCCCTCTTCAGCAGGCCCTCCAGGGCAAATCCTGCCCGGAGCGCGAGAAGGGAGGCCTTCTGGAGCACCGGCCCGTCCGCCATGGGGTCCGAGAAGGGGATGCCTACCTCGATTGCCGCCGCCCCGCACTCATCGAGCGCCCTGATGATCTCACCGGTCGCATCCAGGCCGGCATAGCCTGCGGTTACATAAGGGATTACCGCCTTCCGGTGCGCCCGTATTGCTTCGGAAATCATATCTCCCCTCCCTGGAGCACCGTGTGCAAATCCTTGTCCCCGCGCCCCGAGAGGTTCACCAATACGGTCGAGCCTGGGTGGTCGGGGGCATAGCGCGCGAGATAGGCAACGGCATGGGCGCTCTCCAGGGCCGGGGCGATGCCCTCCAGCCGGTTCAGGAGCCGAAAGGCCTCCAGCGCCTGCCGGTCGTCCGCGAGCTCGTAGGCGGCCCTGCCGCTCTCGAACAGGAAGCTGTGCTCAGGGCCTACCGCCGGGTAGTCGAGACCGGCAGCTACCGAGTGGGTATCGAGCACCTGGCCCTCGCCGTCCTGCAGCAGGTATGAGCGCGCCCCGTGCAGCACCCCGGGGAGCCCGAACCGGATGCTCGCCCCGTGCCTTCCCCGGCCGTCGCCGTATGCCTCCACGCCGATGAGCTCAACGGGGTCGTTCCTGAACCCGGAGAATATGCCGATCGCGTTGCTCCCGCCTCCCACGCAGGCGATCACTGCATCGGGCAGGCGACCGGTGCGCTCGACGATCTGCCGCCTGGCCTCGTCGCCGATGACCCGCTGGAACTCCCTGACCAGGGTCGGGTAGGGATGTGGCCCCACAGCTGAGCCCAGGAGGTAGTAGGTGGTGTCCACGTTGGCCACCCAGTCGCGGATGGCCTCGCTGGTGGCGTCCTTGAGCGTGGCGGTGCCAGAGGAGACCGGCACGACCTCGGCCCCGAGCAGCCGCATGCGCTCTACGTTCATGCGCTGGCGCACGATATCCTCGGTGCCCATGTACACGGCGCACTCGAGCCCGAACAGGGCGCAGACCGTGGCTGTTGCCACCCCGTGCTGGCCCGCGCCGGTCTCGGCGATGACCCGCTTCTTGCCCATCCTCCCGGCCAGCAGGATCTGGCCGATGGCATTGTTGATCTTGTGCGAGCCCGTGTGGTTGAGGTCCTCGCGCTTGAGCCACACCTCGATCCCCAGGTGCCCCAGGTGCTCGGAGAGCCTGCGCGCATGGGTGAGCGGCGTGGGCCTGCCCACGTAGTCCCTGAGCCAGCCCTCGAACTCGGCCCTGAAAGCGCTGTCGGCCCAGGCCCGGTTGAAGGCCTCTTCCAGTTCGTCCAGGGCCGTCAGCAGGGTCTCGGGTACGTACTGCCCGCCAAACTCTCCAAAATATCCCTTCATACCTTCGCCTCCTGGATGAATTTCCTGATCTTCTCCCTGTCCTTGATTCCGCAGGCGGCCTCCACCCCGGTGCTCACGTCGACCCCGATGGGTGCGGCCTGCCCGATCGCCTGCCGCACGTTCTCCGGGGTGAGCCCTCCTGCGAGA
>JBASVF010000105.1:0-3933 GCA_049275795.1 Desulfomonilia bacterium | reverse complement strand
CTCGCGGCGAAGCTCGGATGCCGTGACGAAGATCTCGTCCTTGGAGTTGCCGAAGCGCTCGATGTACACGGGCACCTGCATGGCGTCGATGGTGCGGCCGATGGTCTTGCCCACCATGGCCGCCGCGATGGGACCGCGGGCCATGCCGACGAGCCTTACAAAGGGTGCACCCATGGCCAGTCCCTTGAAGATCTGGTCCTCGAAGGCGAATCCCCCGGCCACCGCGATCGCGGGCAGGTATGCGCCCTTGCCGGCCAGGTGCGATGCGTACTGGAAGAGCAGCGAGTGCAGCTCGACCGGCGGCACGCCCCACTCGTTCATCATCCTCCAGGGGCTCATCCCGGTTCCGCCGCCGGCGCCGTCGACCGTGAGCAGGTCGAGCCGGTACTTGGAGGCAAAGGAGAGTGCACGGGCGAGGTCGGCAGGCCGGTATGCCCCGGTCTTGAGGAAGATGTACTTCGCGCCCGCGGCGCGGAGCTCCTCGATCCTCTTGGCAAAGGACTCTTCCGTTATCATGCCCACGCGGGAGTGGCGCTCGAATTCCTTGAACGCGCCCCGTTCGTAAGCCTTGATCACCTCCTCGTCAAAGGGATCGGGCATGACGATGTAGCCGCGTTGCTTGAGCATCTGGGCCTTCTTGAGATCCGGGATCTTCACCTCGCCGCCGATGTCCTTGGCGCCCTGGCCCCATTTGAGCTCCACGCACTCAACACCGAGCTTCTCGATCGCGTACTCCTGGCCGCCCAGGCGTGTGTCCTCGATATTGGCCTGGACCACGATCGCCCCGTAGCCGTCGCGCTGGTACCGGCGGTAGAGCTCGACCCTGCGCTTGAGATCGACGGTGTCGACGACCCGGCCGTCCTTGAGAACCGTTTCCGGGTCCATGCCCACCACGTTCTCGCCGATGGTGAGCCCGGTTCCCATGAGCGCCGAGCCGATGGCCAGGCCTTCCCAGTTGTTCTTGGCAATGGCCGTAGAGCCGATCCCCGGGATGATCCAGGGGCGGCGGAACGTGATGCCGTTATCGTGTCCGAACCTGACGGTGAGGTCAACGTTCGGGAAGATCGCCTTGTCGCTGTCGGGCTCGATCCCGTGGGCGCCCACACAGGTCCCCATGATGTTGAAATGGGAGTAGTCCACGGGAAAGCGCTTCTCTGCCGCCGTGGTTATCACGCCGAACGGCTGTGGATAGATCACCTCGTGCCCCCGGTAGGCAGACTTTCCGATTTCGCACATCCCGATGCAGCCGTCGACGCAGGTCACGCACATGCCGGAGGTCGGCACGACCGAGCCTTCTGTCCTGTTCTTGGTAAGCGTGGCAGCTGAAGCATTCACCTTCGAGATCACCATATACTTCCTCTCCTTTATCGCGTCTTATTTTATTTCACAGGCAACACACGGGTTCATGTAGCACATCATGTCGCCATACTGTTCCTTCTGGATGCAGGGCGGCGCCAGGTTCGCGCACGCGTTGCACACGGCCTTCTCCGGCTGGTTGTACGTGCACCTGAGCTGGCAGGCCGGGCAGATGTACATGCATCCGCCGCAGAATCTGCACACGTCCGACTGAACGTCGAAGGGGGTGCCGATGCTGCGCTCCTCGCCGCGGCCGCGGAACCCGACGGCGCCCGCCATCATCTGCTCGGAGCACATCCGCACGCACAGCCCGCAGAGGATGCAGTCCTCGTACTCCTGCCGGAATCGCTGCGTCCGGACGCCGTGCGCCGAGGCCAGGTCCTGGATGACCTTGGACTGCGGGCATGAGGCCAGCAGCAGCTCGATGATCATCCTCCTGGCCCGCACGACCCGCTCGGAAGCGGTCCGAACCTTGAGCCCCTCCTCGGCCGGATAAGTGCATGACGAGACGAGCCTGGCGCCCGGACCTTCGCCGATCTCCACGACGCAGAGCCTGCAAGCCCCGTAGGGGGTCAATCCCTCGTGATGGCAGAGCGTGGGGATTGGAAAGCCGAGGAACCGCGCCGCCTCGAGGATCGTCGATCCATCTTCCACAGACACGGCCAGCCCGTTGATCGTGAGATTAATCATGTCGTACTCCTCCCATTGCAGCGCCCGCCGGCTTCTCCATGGTGAACGCGAGATCGCACCTGAGACAGCGTCTGGATTCCGTCCGCGCCTGCTCCTCGGTCAGGGCCGACTCCACCTCGCGGAAGTTCTTCACCCGCTCGGAAGGAGGCAGCGAGGCCGGGACGGCGCGCAGCGGCGTTTCTTCGGACTCCTCGTGCACCGCGGGCTCGACGTACACCTCCGGCAGCTTGGGTTTCGCCGGCTCGACAAGCGGCCGTCCGCTCAAGTACCGGTCGATGACCAGCGCGGCCTTCTTGCCGGACGCCACGGCGTCGATGACGGTGTTGGGCCCGGTCACGAGATCGCCGCCCGCGAAAACCCCTTTGATACTCGTTTCCAGGGTCTTCCTGTCGGCCTTCACCCTGCCGCCCTTGTCGAGCTCGAGCCCCATGGATGCCAGAGCCCTGCTCGAGGGTCTTTCGCCGATGGCCACGATGAGCGTGTCCAGGTCCACTCGGAATTCGCTCCCCGGTATCGGCACCGGGGTGCGCCTGCCGATGGCATCGACCTCGCCCAGGCGGTTCCTCACGCACTCGATGCCGGTGAGACGGCCCTCCCTGGCGTGGATCTTGATGGGCGAGACCAGGGTTTCCAGCTCTACGCCTTCCCGGATGGCCGCCTCGATCTCCTCCTGGCGCACGTGGATCTTCACGGGCGAGATGAGGGTCTCGATCCTGACGCCCTCTTCGAGCGCAGCCTCGATCTCTTCTTCATACGCGGGCATCTCGTCGCGGGTGCGGCGGTAGAACAGGGTCACCCCGGTTACGTCCTTCTGCCGCAGCGCGACCCGCGCGGCGTCCACGGCCGAGTTCCCACCGCCGACTATCCCCACGTGCCCGCGCGCGAGCTCGTTTCCTCTCATATTGAATTCCTTCAGGAACTCGATCGAGGGGAAGATCCCTTCCACTTCCTCGTTCTCGAGACCCAGGCGCCAGCTCTCGTGCGCCCCCATGGCTAGGAACACTGCATCAAATCCATCGGACATGAGATCCGGTATGGTCATGTCCCTCCCCAGGGCGCGGCCGTATTCGATCGAGATGTTTTTGTTCATGAGGGTCTCTATTTCCTTCTCGACGATGTCCCTGGGCAGCCGGTAGGCCGGCAGGGAGCACGTGAGCATGCCGCCTGGGATGTTTTCCGCCTCGAAGATCGTGACCCGGTAACCGAGCAGGGAGAGCTGGTGCGCCGCCGTGATTCCGGCCGGTCCGGCCCCGATGACCGCCACCTTCCTGCCCTTGCCCTGAGCCGCTTCCGGCCGGTAAACCGAAGGATCGACCCGGTCGGTGACAAACCGCTTGAGCGCCCGGATGGCGACCCCCTCTCCTCCGCCCGCGCCCAGGCTGCAGCGGCTTTCGCATTTGCGGTCGCACACCCTGGCGCTCACTGCCGGGAAGGGATTGGCGGAGCGGATGACCCGGTATGCCTCCTCGTAATCGCCCTTTTCTATGAGGGCGATGTATCTCCACGGCTCCGTATCCACGGGGCACGCGGCCTGGCAGGGGGCCCCGGTGAGCTGCTTGCAGACGAATGCATCGCAGCGCTTGTCTTCGATGTGGCGCTCGTACTCTTCACGGAAGTACCTGAGCGTGCTCAGGACCGGGTTGGCGGCCGACTGGCCGAGGGCGCACATGGTAGTGTCCCTGACCGTCTCCCCGAGCTCCTCAAGCAGATCCAGATGTTCGGGCGTGCCTCTGCCGTTGATGATGTCCTCGAGGAGCTCATGCAGCCGCTGCGTGCCCTTGCGGCAGGTAAAGCACTTTCCGCACGACTCGTCTTTCAGGAAGGCCATGAAATACCTGGCCACATCGATCATGCACGTAGAGTCGTCCATGACGATCATGCCGCCCG
>JBASVF010000104.1:0-13078 GCA_049275795.1 Desulfomonilia bacterium | reverse complement strand
CATCCCGCGCGAGACCCCCAGGGAATTCCAGGACCAGCTGATCTAGGACACCTATCCCAGGTACTCGTTCTACCCCCACTGCTCGAGCGGGGCGCCCTCCGGGGAGCGGCTTCTCGGCGGCCACCGGGTGGAAGGCTCGCTGGGCGTGGACCTCGCCTTCGAGTGCGCATCCCGGGAGGTCTCGGGCGAATCCCTGGTCCTCACCTTCACAGCGGGCGGGCAGTCCCTCGAGGTGGAAAAGACCTACCGCCTCGAGAGCCAGGGGACAATCACGGTCTCCCATGCGGTTTCGACCTCGCTTGCCGACCCGTGGTTCGGGCTAGAGTTCAACTTCATGGTCATCTCCGGGCAGAGGCCGGCGATAGGCGGCCGGCCCATGGATCGAGACCGGGGCCGGTTCAGCGGCCGCCTCCTCGAGCTCAAGGACGACAAGGCCGGGGCGAGGCTCACGATAGAGTCGGCTGTGCCCTGGGAGATCTGCGTAGTGCCCATCGAGTGCGTCTCCCAGAGCGAAGAGGGCTTCGAAAGGTCTTTCCAGGGATGGAGCATCTACTGGATGAGGAAGATGGAGGGGGACATCCCCGAGGTTACGCTGAAGGTTCACTGACCATGTCCGAGTTGAGGAGAGACCCGGTAGTCGACAGGTGGGTGATCATCGCCGACGACCCGGGCCTCATTCCCGCTATACCCAGGGCGGCGACCGAGGCCCGGGAAGACCCGCACTGCCCGTTCTGTCCGGGCAACGAGCACCTGTGCCCGCCCGAGATCTTTGCGGCCAGGCCCCAGGGCTCCCCGGCGAACGGCCCCGGGTGGAGCCTGAGGGTCATTCCCAACCGCTCGCCGCTCCTGGTGATCGAGGAGGACCTCAAGCGCGCGGGAGAGGGGATCTACGATCGGATTACCGGCGTGGGGGCCAACGAGGTGATCATCGAGACGCCCGTCCATGGACGCAGGCAGGCGGCAATGGATGCCGGCGAGCTGGAGAACCTCTTCTGGGCGTACCGCGATCGCATTCTCGACCTGAAGAAGGACGGACGGATGCGCTCGGTGCTCATCTACAAGAATTTCGGCGAGGCTGCAGGGGCGACCCTCGACCACTCGTATTCCCTGCTGCTGGCGCTTCCGGTCGTGCCCGGCGAGATCGTGGACGAGCTCCAGGGCGCTGGAAAGCACTATGCCTATAAGGAGCGCTGCATCTACTGCGACATCGTCGGGCAGGAGCTCAAGCTTGAGCTTCGCGTGGTCTCGGAAACCCGGTCGTTTATCGCCATCGAGCCCTTTGCACCCCGGGTGCCCTTCGAGACCTGGATCATCCCCAAGCGGCACTCGTCCCGATACGAGGAGATCGACTCCCAGGAGGTGGGCGACCTGGCCGCGTTGTTCAAGGACGTGCTGTCGCGGCTTCAGCGGGCGCTCAACGCGCCGCCCTACAACTATGCCCTGCACACCGCACCCTTCGACCGGGCGTACGACAGGGAGTATCACTGGCACCTCGAGATCATTCCCCGTATCGGGATCCAGAGCGGGCCTTCCTGGGGCTCGGGGCTATATGCGCACTCCACCTCCCCGGAGGATGCAGCCCGGTTCCTCAGGACTCTCGCGGGATAAACAACGAGAAAGGAGCAACCAAGCGCAGGCATGCCCAGGTTCTTTGCTGAGGTCAATCCAAACGGCGAGGCCTTCATCACGGGCCGTGACGTGCACCACATCCACAGGACGCTCCGCCGCAGGGTAGGCGACGAGCTGCCCATTCGCGACAACGAGCAGGGCTACCTGGCCCGTATCACGCGAGTGAGCCCGGAGAGGATCGACCTCCAGGTGCTTTCCCGGCAGGAGCTCTCAGACAGGGGCGGCCGCCGCGTGCGCCTGGGGATGGCACTGATCGACCTCAAGGACATGGACGACCTGATCCGCACGGTAACCGAGCTCGGAGTCGCAGAGGTCCACCCCGTGATCTGTGCGCGCTCCAATGTCCGGGACATCGGGATAAAGAGGCTTCAGCGGTGGAGGCAGATCGTCCTGGAGGCCATCAAGCAGTGCGAGCGGCGCTCCATTCCCCAGATGCTCGAGCCCCTCGTGCTCGAGGAGTTCCTGAATCGCACGGCGCCCGGCTGGCCGTGCCGGCTGGTAGCCTCGCTCTCTGCGGAAACCCCCATCTCAGAGTGCCGGGAGGCGGATACCGGGATCCTCATCGGGCCGGAGGGAGGGTTCTCGGATGCGGAGATGGAGCGCATTCTCGACGCCGGGTTCACCCCGGTGAGCATGGGCAAGACCGTCCTGCGGGCATGCACGGCCGCAATTGCGGCAGCGTCCGTGCTCGCTGTTTGAGCCTCATCCTCCTGGAAGAAGATGCGGCCCTCTACTCGGATCGGTCGGCTTCCAGCCGGGCCTGCAGCTTGCGGGCCTCCTCGCGCTCGTCGAAATCACCCTCGGCATCCAAGGCCTTCTCTACGAATTTCCTGGCCTCGGGATTCTTGCCCAGCTCGGCCAGGGCCAGGGCCATGTGGTAATTGATGGTCGGCTCCTCGGGCAGCTTGCTTATGGCGAGCTGGAACTGGGCGAGGGCGTTTTCCGTGAGCCCTTTCCTGAGATAGACGTACCCGAGCGTGTCAGCGATCCTGGCGTCCTCGGGGAACTGGTCCTTGGCGATCTGTGCGAGCCTCATGGCCTCGTTCAGGTCCGCCGACTTGCCGCTCTGGGCCAGTATCCACGAGAGGTTGTTCGCGGCCAGGGCATTCTTGGGATCACGCTTGAGAATGTAGTCGTATACCTTCCTGGCATCGGATATCCTGCCCTTGCCCTGGTTGAGCAGGGCAAGCATCGTTGCGGCCCTCAGGTCGCCCGGGTTGGAGTTGAGGAGGGCCTCATACTCGTCGATTGCCTTCTGCGTCATGTCGTTGCGGGCATAGAGCTGGGCCAGGGCATGGTAGAGCGAGCTCTCTTTGGGCTCCAGGGAAATGGCCTTCTTTACCTCGCTCAAGGCTTCCTGCACATTTCCCGAGGCTTCCAGGAGCCTTGCCCTGATCATGTGGCAGTGTACAGAGGGGTGTGAGCTGCAGGCCTCGGTGACCTTTGCGAGAACCTCTTCCCGAGAGATCACGGCCGGCGCCACGCCGGAGAACAGGGTGAGGGACTGGGCGCTGTCCGGGAAGAGCTCGAGGGCTTCCTTTGCACGCAGGTAAGACCCTTTCTTGTCGCCCTTGGCCAGGGCGAGCAGGCACTGGCTGTGCAACGCCTCCCAGCTCTGAGGCGAGGCCTTGTGAAGAGAGGCCACGTAGGACTCGGCCTGCGCGGCCTGGCTGGATCTGAGCGCTGAGAGCGCTCCGATGTACAGGATATCCGGTGTGTCGGCAGCGTGCTCGGCCAGGAGCCTGACCTCTGCCAGGGCTTCCTTGAACTTGCCTTCCATGAACTCGATCTTTGCCTTGATGCCGTGAAGGGGCACGTTGTTCTGGTTCTTCTGGAGCGAGTTTTCCACCAGCTCCCTGGCCTTGATGATCTCACCCTTCAGGAGGTATGCCTGTGCCGCCGGGAGCGCCACGTCGGGCCTGGTCGGGGTGTTCCTGACGAGAGGATCGAGGGTGTCGAGGGCCTTCTGGGGATCATTCTTGTTGAGGTGGATCCGAGAGAGCAGGATGCGCGGCGTCACGGCGCCGGGATCTTTCTCCAGGGTTTCAGCAAGGAGCTTTTCGGCGGCCGGGAAGTCTTCCTTTTCCAGGAGCAGCTGGGCGATCACGGTTCTGGTGGAGGTGGTGTCCTTGAGCTCGCGGGCCTTTTGTGCAAGCGACAAGGCTGCGCCGGGGTCTCCCTTCTGCTGCATGATAGCTGCTTCGAACAGGTATGGGGCCGGTTCTTCAGGAAACCGTGTCTTGAGCTCGGTGATCAGGGCGCTGCAGAGATCGTCCATGCCATGCGTCGCATAGAAGCGGGCAAGGGCGATGCCGGTATCGATGCTGCCCTGCCCGACGCGGTAGGCCTCCTCGGCCCAGGAGCGGGCCTGGGCGATATCGTCCCTGAAGGCGTAGACGTCGCTTGCGAGGAAGCGGATCTTCGAGGAGTCGGGATAGAGGGACGATCCCCTTTCCAGGATCGTCAGGGCATCCTGTGCCCTGTTCGTGGCCATGTACATCTGTACGGCGTTGATGATGGTCGCCTCCAGGGGCTTGGGATCTTCGAGCAGCCCGTCCATGATCGCCACTGCCTCGTCCTTCTGTCCGCCCTGGAAGAGGGCCTGGGCAAGCATCTCGCGGGCCTTCCGGTTTTCGGGATCGTACTCAAGGACGGTTGACGCCTGTTTCTGGGCGAGATCGTAGTTCCCGGAAAGGAGCAGGATGGATGTCAGGTACTCGTGGGCTTTCGTGTTTTTCGGATCAGCGGCCACGGCCCGTGAGAATGACTTGTAGGCCTCCGCGGCCTTGAGGAGCTTGAGCTGCACCTCGCCCAGGGTCACCAGGGTCTTGGAATCGTCCGGGGTGATCTGCAGGGCGTTCTGAAGCTCGATGGCAGCCTCGGCGAACTTTTCCTTATCCAGGTATGCTCGGGCGCTTTCGAGATAGGCCTCCCGCTTTTCCTCAGGGCTCTTGCTGCAGCCGCTTGTCAGGAGAAGGCAGGGAATGACGACGGCGAGGATGATGCCGATGAATCTTTTCATAATACCTCCATACCAGCTTCACTTCCCGTGTAAAATATCACAGATCTGGTTCAAGGAAAACACCTATGCTCTCAAGGGCCATGGAAACAGGAGCTTCTTTTTCCCAGGGATCTCCGGCTGTGCCGGACCATAAGCCGGGACCGTTTCTTGACTTCTTTTCCCGGTGATACTATCTATCTTCCTAAGATAGTACAACGATGGAGGTGCCATGATTTTCGACCCGCTCTATCTCATCATGATAGTGCCAGCCCTTATCCTGAGTATCTATGCCCAGTTCAAGGTAAAATCTACGTACGGGAGATTCTCCAAGGTGCCTACGTACCGGGGCATCACCGGGGCCCAGGCGGCCCGGGAGATCCTCAGGGTGGCGGGGGTCCAGGGGGTCGATATCGAGCTCACCCGGGGCTTTCTGTCCGATCACTATGACCCCAGATCGCGGGTGCTTCGGCTCTCGGAGGGCGTCTACTCGGGCAATTCCATCGCCAGCGTGGGGGTGGCGGCCCACGAAGCGGGCCACGCGATTCAGCACGCGCACGGCTATGCGCCCCTGAAGTTGAGGAGTGCGCTGGTGCCCGTCTCATCCCTGGGGTCGAACCTCGCATGGCCGCTGCTCATCATCGGGTTCATCTTTGCGTCACAGTCTCTTATCCTGGCGGGGATCGTGTTCTTCAGCCTTGCGGTGCTGTTCCAGATCGTAACACTCCCCGTGGAGTTCAATGCCTCGTCCAGGGCCCTTCAAGCACTCCCGGCCTCGGGCATCCTTTCAGACACCGAGGTCGGAGGAGCCCGAAAGGTGCTCGGTGCAGCGGCCCTTACCTATGTGGCAGCCGCCACGGCTGCACTCCTGCAGCTGGTGTATTTCCTCCTGAGAGCCGGCTTACTGGGAAGGGACGAGTGAGAGACGTTAAAAAACCCGCTCCCTTCGAATGATGACGGAGAGGGGGTGCCTTTTGCGCAGGCAGAGGCTTAAATGACGTCTTCTGCCTGGGCGGGCGATCCTGGAAACGCTGAAGTAACTCCATGAATGGACCACCACGAAGCCGTGGTGGTCTTCTGTGAACACGTTCCGTAGAGAAAAGGCGGCAAGAGGGATATATTTATTCCAGGATTGTGTTAATATCCACAAATCTGTCTTACGATGTAGGGGATGATGAACCGCAGCGTTTACTCAGCCGTGATACTGTTCGTCTTTGACCTGGCGGTAGCCGTCGGGTCTGTCTTCATCGCCAAGCACGTTCAGCGGTGGCTGCCCGGGGTGTCCCTGCCCGATGATCTCTTGTGGGTAAAGGCGGGCATCTATTCCGGGGCGCTCGTGATCTGTTTCTATTTCCAGGATCTCTACTCCTGGAAATACTGGCGAAGGCTCTCCGAGCTCGTCTCGTCGATCCTCCTGGGAGGGGGCCTCGCCCTGATCGTGCTTGCCGTGGTCTACTATCTCATCCCTGCCGTGGGACTCGAGCGTAACGTCCTTTTGGGCGCGCTGCTCATCTCACTGGGCTCGTCCTTTGGTTTGAGGTTCGGATACCTCAAGTTACGGCTCATAGACCGGCGAGCCACCCGGGTCGTGGTGCTCGGAGACGGCGATAATGCCAAGTTCCTGTTCCGGGAAATCCGGGCAGGCGGCTACCCGATCGTGCTGGAAGGCTACATCGGCAAGAACAACTGGGACCTCGCCTCGCGCTGCCTGGGCGACATCTGCGACATGCACCGGATCATCCAGGAGATCGAGCCCGATCTCCTGGTGGTGGCTCCGGACGGCTGGAGGGGGACGCTGCCCATCGACGATCTGCTGCACATCAAGCTCACCAAGTGCGATGTCATCGACGCACCGAGCTTCTACGAGCGGATAACGGGCAGGATCCTTGTCGAGGAGATCCGGCCGAGCTCCATCATCTTCACTCGCGGATTCCTGAGCTCTCCGGTGCAGGATGCGGTGAAGAGGGGGTTCGACATCTTCTTTGCGCTGGTGGGCCTCGTTCTGACCCTGCCCATCATGGCGATCACGGCCCTGGCAATCCGCATCGATTCCCCCGGTCCCATCTTCTATCTCCAGCATCGGGTCGGCAAGGATGGCAAGGATTTCAAGGTGATCAAGTTCAGGTCGATGTATCAGGACGCCGAGAAGCAGGGCCCCCAGTGGGCGTCCCAGAATGACCCCAGGGTTACCCGGGTGGGGCGCATCATACGAAAGCTCCGTATCGACGAGCTGCCCCAGTTCATCAATGTCCTGAAGAACGACATGAGCTTCGTAGGGCCGAGGCCCGAGCGCAGGTACTTCGTTGACCAGCTTGAGAAGGTGATTCCCTACTACGCCCTGAGGCTTCACGCAAAGCCGGGGATTACGGGTTGGGCGCAAATCAACTATCCTTACGGCGATACCATCGAGGACGCCAAGGAGAAGCTCAAGTACGAGCTCTTCTACATGAAGCACCGCTCACTGTGGCTGGACTTGGTGATCATCTTCCAGACCATCAAGGTGGCCATCAAGGCCAGGGGCGCGCAGTAGTCTTGAGGTGCGGACGGGCCTCCTGCGAGGAGGCTCAGGGCGCCGAGAGGACGACCGGGCCGTTCCGGGTAATGGCGATGCTGTTCTCGAAGTGGGCGGAAAGCGACGCGTCTGCAGTGACCGCTGTCCAGCCGTCTTTCTGGATCACGACCTCGTGGGTCCCTGCGTTGATCATTGGCTCGATCGCGAGCGTCATGCCTTCCATCAGCACCGGCCCCCGCCCCTTTCTGCCGAAGTTCGGAACCTGCGGGTCTTCGTGAAGGCTCCTGCCGATGCCGTGTCCCACGAAATCCCTTACCACACTGAAGCCCTCCGCCTCCGCGGTTTTCTGCACTGCGGCGGAGATGTCGGAGAGGTGGTTCCCGGGTATGGCCTGTGAGATCCCGGCATCCAGCGCCTTCTGCGTGACCTCGATGAGCATGCGCGCCTGGGGAGATATGTCCCCGACCGGGAAGGTCCTGGCCGCATCGGAGTGAAACCCGTCGAGCAGTGCCCCCACGTCGATGCTGATGATGTCGCCTTCCTTGAGGACCCTGGGCCCGGGGATGCCGTGGATCACCTCGTCGTTGACCGAGGTGCACAGCGTCGCCGGGTAGCCCCGGTACCCTTTGAAGGACGGTTTGGCCCCGTGGGAATGTATGAAGAGCTCGGCCTCACGGTCGAGCTCGAGGGTGGTGATGCCGGGCTGAACCATGGACCTGATATGCTCGAAAAGCTGCGCCAGGATGCGGTTTGCTTCCCGCATGACGGCGATCTCCTGTTCGGTCTTGAGGATTATCATCCATCCAGCACCTTTTTGAGCGGATATTCGATGATTCCCCGCGCACCCGCCCTCAGCAGCTCGGGGATCAGGGTCCTGGAATGGGATTCATGGATGATGATCTCCAGTGAATACCATTCCGGGTCGTACAACGGGCTCACCGTGGGCGAGGTGAGGGAAGGGAGCATGGTGATGATCTGCTCGAGGCACTTCTTGGGTGCGTTCATCTTGAGCCCTACCATGCCGGATGCCTGGAGGGCGGACTTGAGCATCAGGGCGATCTGCTGGATCTTAGTCCGCTTCGCCGGATCTTCCCACGATTTCCTGTTCGCGATGAGCTTGGTGTTGGTGACGAGCATCTCCTCGATGATCTTGAGGTTGTGCGCCCGGATGGTCGATCCCGTCTCGGTCACCTCCACGATGGCGTCGGCCAGGCCGTCCACCACCTTGGCCTCGGTGGCGCCCCAGGAAAACTCGACCTCGACGTCAATGCCGCGCTCCCGGAAGTACCTCCGGGTAAAGTTCACCAGCTCGGTGGCGATCTTCTTGCCCTGGAGATCCTGGATGCTGCTGATGCCCGACTTCTCGTCGACCGCCAGCACCCATTTTGCCGGACGATGGGTCGCCTTGGAGTAGATGAGGTCTTCCACCTCGTACACGTCGGAAGCGTTCTCCAGGATCCAGTCCTTGCCCGTGAGGGCCAGGTCGAAGAGTCCTGACTCTACGTAGCGGGAGATCTCCTGCGCCCTCACTAGGGCGCACTCGATGTCCGGGTCGTCGATCGATGGAAAGTAGCTGCGAGAGGAGGTGGTGATGGTCCAGCCCGCGTCGCGGAACAAATCGATGGTGGACTGCTGGAGGCTCCCCTTGGGAATTGCGAGTCGGAGGAGGCTCATGACTTGTACACCTCTCTGGGGTCGAACACCTTCACCCCGTCCTCGATCAGACGCCCGTCCTCGATCCTGCGAAAGAAGCATGATCGGTGCCCCGTATGGCAGGCAGCTCCGCCCACCTGTTCCACCTTCAGCACGATGGTGTCACAGTCGCAGTCGGTCCGAACTTCCTTGACCTTCTGAACATTGCCCGATTCCTCACCTTTTCTCCAGAGCTTGCCGCGCGACCTGCTGAAGTAGCAGGCACGACCGGTTCGGAGCGTCTCTTCGAAGGATTCCCGGTTCATGTAGGCAAGCATGAGCACTTCACCGGTCTGCCAGTCCTGCGCGATAGCAGGGACGAGACCGCCCTGTTTGTCAAAGTCTATGAAGGTATCTATCATGTTGGTCTCCTTGGTTCTCAAGCGCTTATCAATTTTTTCGCCGGGGTGTCAAGCAGGCATCCGCCTGAGATTCCAAGCCTGATTTCACACTTTGTGGACGCCTGCGCCCAGGATGTCCTCGGCTGCCTCTTTCAGGATCTCAGCGAGGGTGGGGTGCGGGCAGTACGGGTCAAGGAACTGCTCTACGGTGAGCCCCAGCTCCACGGCCAGGCAGGCCCAGGAGATGAGGTCAGTGGCCTCGGGCGACACGATGCTGACCCGCCGGATCACCCCGTCGGCGGAGGCGGTGATGTGGGCATACCCGTCGTTTGCCTCCATGGTCCGGGCCCTGCCCAGTGCAGAGACGGGGAAGGTGCCGGTCAGCTCGGCTGAAGATCCGTCTGCTCCCGTTTCATCGCCCACCGAGGCGACCTCGGGATGAGTGAAGATGGCGGACGGGATGTTGCGGTAGGAGATGCGTCTTGAACCGCCCGTGATGTGATTCACGGCCACGGCGGCCTCGCGAGAGGCCACGTAGGCGTACATGTGCTCGCCGGTTACGTCTCCGACGGCATAGATGCCGGGAACCGAGGTGCGCATGAACTCGTCCACCGCGATGCCCCCGGCCCGGCCGAGCTCGATGCCCGATGCTTCGCATCCGTCAGGAATGCGGGGGGTCCTTCCGATGCACAGGAGCACCCGGTGCGCTTCCACGAGCGTTTCCCCCGCCTGAGTTTCCACGGTGAGCCTATAAGGACCCGAGCCCTCGAAGCGGGTCACCCGTGCCGAGGTGTGGATGGAGGTTTTGCGCATGAGCCTGCTCATGTACGAGGAAACATGGCTGTCTTCCATTGGAAGGACCCTGTCGAGCGCCTCGATGAGCGTCACCCGCACACCCAGGGTGCTGAAGAGGTGGGCCATCTCCATGCCTATGGCCCCGGCGCCGATGATGGCGAGCGACTCGGGCAGCTCGGAGACATCGAACACCTCGTCGCTGGTCCAGATGCCGGGCGAGTCGAAGATGGACGGGCGCTTGGGCTTCGAACCGGTTGCGATGATGGTGTGGCGGGCGGACAGGAGCGTATTCCCGGCGCGGATGACCCCAGGCCGCTCGATTGCCGCCTCCACGGGAAGGATGTCTACTCCGTTTGACTTCAGGAGATGTTCGACCCCCTTGGCGAGCCGGGATACCACCCGGTCCTTGCGGGATTTCATTCGGGCGAAGTCGGGGCGAGGATTCTCCACCGAGACGCCGAACCTCGCGGCATCCCTGGCCAGGGCAAAAACCCTGGCGCTCTCGAGGTAGGTCTTGGTGGGAATGCACCCGGTATTGGTGCAGGTGCCGCCGAACCGGGACCCCTCCGCCAGGGCCACCTTGAGCCCCTTCCTCGCGGCCAGAATCGCAGCCGTGTACCCGCCCGGGCCGGCACCCAGGACCGCCAGATCGTAGGACTCACTCATGGCCGTTCACCGGTTTGGGGGATCTCTTGCAGGGAATGGGATAGTAGATGTCGAGGTAGCGGTGCTTGCGCACGCCGATGGCCTCGCGGTGTATCATGAGCATCTCCTTTCGCCTGATGGCTTCACGCCTCAGGGTATTGAATTCCTCCACCCGGCTGTTGTACTCCCGGGCATCGCGGGCGGCGTCCATCTCCCTGCCCAATGCCTCCAGTCTCGCCAGAACCTCTTCCAGGATATCCCCGGAATGCCCGAGCGCCTTGGCAATCTCCTCGATGATCTCTTCCTGGGTTTTGTCGACGCTGTCCTTGGTCATACGAGCATGGATATACCATACAAGAGCAGGCAAAGGGAAGGCATCAGAATGTCAGGCCGGGAAGGTTGGGTCTTTCTTTTCGGGGAATGGTTTGGTTATAATTGGGGACCGGCCGCCCCGGAAAGACGCAACCAGCGGCTCCGGCGGCCACCGGGCCGGGATTTATGGATAAAGATCGTTCCGGCCCCGGCCGATAAGCATGCATGATGGAGGGGATTCGATGAACGCAGAAACCATGTGTGAAGAGCTCGACACGACCATCAAGTCCCTGGGGGTCCCCACCATCGATTCTCCGCTCTCACAGATCGCCCGGTGTGTTGAGGAGCATGAGCGGGTGATCATCGACTCGTCGCTCGAAGGGATCAGCACCTGCATTCGCGAGAACCGTGAGATCCCCTCTTTTGAGCTCGCCGGCCCGCGCAGGAAGATCTTTTTCGACCCGTCGAAGACCAAGTGCGGGGTTGTCACCTGCGGAGGGCTGTGCCCGGGCATCAACGACGTGATCCGCGGCATCGTCCACGAGCTCTACTACATCTACGGAGTAGAGTACATCTACGGGATTCCCTTCGGGCTCCAGGGGTTCATCCCCCGCTACCGGCATCCCCTCGTCGACCTGACTCCCTCGTACGTGGAGAACATCCACGAGCTCGGCGGCACGGTCCTCGGATCGTCGCGGGGCTCACAGGACATCGGCGAGATCGTGGATGCCATCGAGCGGATCAATCTCAACATCGTGTTCTTCATCGGGGGGGACGGCACCCTCAAGGCCGCCTCGGCCGTGGCGCAGGAGATCTTGTCGAGAGGGTACACCTGCTCTGTGATCGGCATACCGAAAACCATCGACAACGACATCAGCTTCGTCTCCAAGACCTTCGGTTTCGACACCGCGGTGGAGGAGGCCAGGAAGGTGATCCAGTGCGCGCACGTCGAGGCCAAGGGAGCTCCCAACGGCATCGGGCTGGTAAAGCTCATGGGGCGCGACTCCGGGTTCATTACCGCCAACGGGGCGCTCGCCTCCCGGGAGGCAAACTTCGTGCTCGTTCCTGAGGAGGACTTCGATCTCGAGGGGGAGAGAGGCTTCCTCGCCACCCTGGAGAGAAGGCTCAGGGCGCGGGGCCATGCTGTGGTCGTGGTGGCCGAGGGAGCGGGGCAGAAGTACTTCAGCGATCTGCCCAAGGAGACCGACCCGTCGGGCAACGTGAGGAAGGGGGACATCGGGCTGTTTCTCAAGGCCAGGATCGAGGAGTACTTCGCCGGCAGGTCCTTTCCGATCAACCTCAAGTACATCGATCCGAGTTACGTGATCAGAAGCGTGGTGGCCAACTCATCGGATTCCATCTTCTGCGGGTTCCTCGCACAGATGGCCGTGCACGCCGGCATGAGCGGGAAGACCGATATGATCATCGGACTGTGGAACAATGTCTATGTACACATCCCCATCGCGCTGAGCGTGCGCGAGAGGAAAAAAATCGATACGACCGGGCCCCTGTGGATGTCGGTCAAGGAATCCACCGGGCAGCCGATCATGAAGAACGCAGAAGAAACCGCGCAGTGAATCCCGGGAAAGGAGAGGGGCATGAACGATAAGATTCTCGATGATGACGACATAATCGATCTCACGGACCTCCTGGAGGAAGGAGACGCAAAACCGGCAAAGGAGAAGAAGGCGGAAGGTTCCCCGATGCGCAACCTTGCCAGCGAGCCCGATTCCTTCGACCTGGGCAAGGAGATATCGATGGAGTACGATGTCTCCGTGGAGGAGATCGAATCGGATGGAGCGACCCTGGATATCGACGCCGCGCTCTCTTCGGGCGAAGAGATCGCGCTCTCTTCGAACGAGGAGAATAGCGGTGAGTTCACGGTGTCCGATGACGGACGGGCCGAGGCCGGCTTCGAATTCGACGACGCGGCCTCGCCGGCCGAGCCTGAGCGGGACGTTCCCCCTGCCGACGGGGAGCCCGGCCTGTCCGACGGAGATGAAGACGCAGCCCGCCTCTTCGACCGGGAGGACTTCCCGGCAGGCAAGGCAAAGGAAGGTGTCCGTGAAAAATCCGTCGAGGAGATCCTGCTGGACGATGCTTCCCGGGAGTTATTCGATGAGACCGACCCGGAGAGCCCGCCGGAATACCGTG
>JBASVF010000103.1:0-3468 GCA_049275795.1 Desulfomonilia bacterium | reverse complement strand
GTCCGGTTCCGAGCTGATCTACGGGTTTCCGAACGACAAGTCCGAGCCGATCCTCAGAAGGCTGGGCTACGATATCCTGGAGAGGATCGTGACCATGACCAAGGTGCTCAGGTCGGAATACCTCCTCAAGGACAAGATACGGCTCATGTTCGCGAGCAGACTGCTCTCCGAAATCATCGACACGCCCATGGAAATCTTCTCGGAGAGCGTTTTCGAAAGAAAGCTCAGGAAGTACTCATTCGAAGCGGACGCCTCCTTCGATGCCCGTATCGACCGGCTGTGGGAGCGCATTTCGGCGCAGTTCTCCCTGATCGGCGAAAGGAGCGCATCGTACCTGCACTGGAGGTTCCGTGAGGTCCCGCACTGCTCGTACCGACTGTTTACCATGGCTTCGCCCGGCACATCGGAGGTCCTGGGCTACATCGTCTACAGCCAGGGCGAGGCGCGCACCCAGATCGTCGACTTTGCGTATGCCGGAAACCTCGGTGTTTTCGATGCGCTGTTTGCAGGCTTTTCCAAGTACCAGAGATCACGGGGGACCCATTCGATCGCCATCAACGTGGCGGGGAGCCCTCCGCTCGTGCACAGGTTCAGAAGGCATGGATATCATGTAAGGGGCAGTGGAAGAACGATCCTGACGTTCGATCCGTCGGACAACCCCTTTCCCATGGATACGGTGAAAAGCGGATGCTGGTACCTGACCGAAGGAGACAGTGATGTATGAACCTCGTAATCACGATCGACACGGAAGAGGATGACTGGGGTGTATTTCGCCGGAGTGGGCACAGGTGTTCCAACATTGCCGAGATTCCTTCTCTGCAGGAGGTATTCGACAGGTATGCGGTAAAGCCGACCTATCTCGTCACCTACCCGGTGGCCACGGACCCCGGGGCGGTATCCGTGCTCAAAAGGCTGCTTGACGAGGGCAAGTGCGAGATCGGTTCGCATTGCCACCCGTGGAACACCCCGCCGTTCGAGGAGAGGCCGAACGCATTTACCTCCATGCTCTGCAACCTGTCCGAAGACCTGCAGTACCGCAAGCTGGAGACGCTGCACGAGGCGGTGGTGAAGAGCTTCGGGGTAGAGCCGCGCTCGTTTCGGGCCGGGAGGTGGGGCTTCAGCATGTCGGTGGCTGAAAACCTGCTGAAGATGGGCTACCGGGTGGACACGTCGGTTTCGCCCCTGTGCGACTGGTCTTTATACCACGGGCCGGACTACACCGAGGCGACGGCCGAGCCGCACCTGGTCCGCGGCAGGGACGGGGAATGCCTGGTCGAGATCCCCGCGACCATCGGCTTTGCCCAGAGGCAATTCAGGCTCGGCAGGCGGATAACCACGGCCTGCAGGGCATACCACCTGCAAGGGTTACGCATCCCCGGCCTGCTCAGGAGGATGGGGCTGCTCACCCCGGTGGGCCTGTCCCCGGAAGAGAGCGATACCCGGGATATGCTGAGGCTGAGCCGGGCGTGCGCGGCCAACGGCTACCGGTGCCTGAACCTGTGGCTCCACTCGACCTCCCTGCTGCCGGGCATGAGCCCCTTCGTGCCGGACCGGGCAGCCCTGGAGAGGCTGTTCTCGAGGCTCGAATGCTTCCTGGAACATGCGGCTCAGTTGCGCATGTGCTCGCTTAGCCTGTCGGAGGCGGGGGATACCTTCCAGGCGGAGGCAGCAGCGCCGGGGCTCGGCCAGGCCGGCGGAACCGAACTTTCCGCAAGGAATGCAGGCGTTACTGGAGGCGGCCTGTGATGGGGCTCCCAGGATCGTCTCGCCCGGGCAGACGCCTTACGGGGTGCGCATGGCGATAAAAGAGCTGCGTTTCCTCCTTCGGCACTCCAGCGTGTACGGCCTGGGCACCATCTTTGCCCAGGCAGCCGGGTTCCTGCTGCTGCCGTTCTACACGAACTATCTCACCCCGGCGGATTACGGGGTGGCGGCCATCGTGGAGACCTCCATCGCCATCATCGGCGTGATGCTGAGCATGGGCCTGCACCAGGCAATAGCGAGGTTTTACGCGGAAGGCAGCGAATCGGAGGCCAGGGACCTCGTCATATCCACGAGCTACATCTTCACCGCGCTCATCAGCCTCCCATTCGTCCCGATGCTGCTCCTCGTCTCAGCCCCTTTATCCGAGCTGCTCTTCAAGCGGAGCGACTACGGCACGTTCTTCATGCTCTCGAGCCTGGGACTCTTCATGGGGTTCTTCGTGCAGGTGGGTCTTACCTACCTGGTGCTCAAGGCCAGGTCGTCCACCTACGTGCTGGTAACGATCTCCAACACGGTCATGCTCATCCTGCTCAACGTGTACTTCATCGCCTTCAAGGGAACGGGACTGATCGGGATATTCTACTCCGCGCTCATCGCCAAGACGACATATGCGGTCCTGCTCAGTGCACCCATCCTCATGAAGACGGGCCTGGGGTTCTCTTTCGGGCTGGGCCTCAGGATGATCTGGTTCGCCATTCCGCTGGGGTTCTCGACCATATTCCGCATCATCACCAACGAGTCTGACAAGCTCTTCATCAATTATTTCTTCTCGCCCTTCGAGACAGGCATCTACGCTGTTGCGGTAAAGATCGCCACCGGCGTTCACCTGCTGCTCACCATGACATTCGTCCAGAGCTTCCAGCCCATACGCTACCAGATCGCAAAGGAGGAAGGCGGCCCGAGGACCTATGGTTCGATCTTCGAGCAGTACCTGCTGGCCATCGGGGCCTTTGGCCTGTTCTTATCGATCTTTTCCGACGAAATCATCCGGCTCATGACCGCCGAGGAGTTCTACACCTCGGCGATGTTCATACCGCCCCTGATCCTCAGCTGGATCATGTTCGGCTCCAAGTACCATCTCGAAAACGGCATCCTTTTGAGCATGAAGTCGAGATACATCTTCTATATCAGCGGGGTGTCCTCGGCGGTGAACATCATCCTCAACATCCTGCTCATCCCCCGGTGGGGCCTGTGGGGGGCGGTCCTCTCGTCGAACGTGAGCAACGCCATCCTGGCCGGTGCGAGCTTTGTCGTGTCGCAGAGGTTCTATCGCATCGACATCAGGTGGTTCAAGGTCATGAAGCTGGCGGCGTGCATATCGGTGTGCTTCGCTCTCTCGATCTTGGCCTCGCGGCTGGATACGCTGATGAGCTTTGCCGCCAAGCTCGCCATCATGGCGGGATTCTGCGGGAGCGTCTTCGCCCTCGGGCTCATCGAGATGGAGGTTTTCCTTCCGCTCACCAGGAAGCTCTTCCCTGCAGGGCAGCACAGCCGCGCCCATGCCGGCCCGCTCGGGCGGGATGGCATCGGGCCGGCCCAGGAGCCCGGCCCGGGAGGTGTGAAGGCTGCAGGGCGCCGGGGCAGGAGGAAGGCCGCAAGGATCGCGCAGGCCTCGGGCGAGGGACGGTGAAGCGCCGGGAATGGCTTACAGGAGGGGGTGATCACAGGGATATGAAGGTTCTCGTAACCGGAGCGGGCGGGTTC
>JBASVF010000102.1:0-1606 GCA_049275795.1 Desulfomonilia bacterium | reverse complement strand
CTGTGGACCTGCTGAACCTGCGCCCATGTCAGCCTCATGCCGCCCTCCGCTTACGATTGGCCGCCTGCCAGTTTTCAAGCAGCCGCTCGAAGTCGTTGCCACTCATGGGGTATTTGTCACTCTTCTTCATCATATCTCCTTGTTATTGTTGATGATTCTAGAACGGAATATCCCCATACTCAGGCTCCCCGCCCTGTGGAGTGTAGTCCGGTTTCTCCGTCTGGCCGTAGTCCTGGTCGCCGCTGCCCTGACTGGTTCCGAGCATGACCATGTTGTTGGCGACGATCTCGGTGGTGTACCGGGTGTTCCCGTCCTTGTCCTCCCATGAGCGTGTCTGCATCTTGCCGCTGATAAATACCGGCTTCCCCTTGGTCAGATACCTCGCGCAGACCTCGGCCAGCTTGTCGTATGCCGTGACCCTGACCCATTCGGTGCGCTCCTTCTTCTCGCCGTTCGATGTCCATTTCTCGGTGACGGCAATGCTGAAATTCGTTACAGCCTTGCCGTTCGTCATGATTCGCATCTCCGGGTCTTTCCCAAGATTTCCGATGAAATTACACTGATTTAGTGATGCCATTATCTTTCTCCTTTTTCAGTCTGGATTACTAAACGCCATTCTTCGCCCGTCCCATTTCAGCTCTATGTCCAGGGTCGGGCCCCCCCTGTGTTTCGCTATTTCCACGTTCGCAAAACCGTCGTCCTCCCTGGCCTTAGTGTAAACATATGGCCTGTAGACGAGCAGGACGATATCCGCATCTTCCTCCAAGGTCCCCGTGTCCTTCAGCATTGATACCGTAGGCTTGTGCGTCCACCTGGTCACGCTCTGCCCCCCACGCTTCTCTGCCTCGCGGTTGATCTGTGCCAATAGGACAATGGGAATCCTCACTTCCTTGGGGAAGGTGGACAGTTCATTAACCACGTTCGCAGCCTTTTCAAAGCGGTCCTTTCCCTTACCCCTGATCTTGGAAAGCTGGTCGATGAAAATGATCCTGGCCCCATTTTTGACCATCAGCCGCGCCCTGCGCTTGATCTCGGCAACGGTTAATCCGCCGTTATCATCGAGCATGATCGGGTACTTGGCTATAACGCTTGCGGCGTTCATGATGCTCTGCCAGTCGCGGGCATCGGCCCCGCCGTCCTTGTTGAGCCGTGATGTGCTGATCCCGGTCTTGAGGGTTATGTGCCGGTCGTTCCACTCTTCCTTGTCCATCTCCAGGGAGAATATCCCGCACGGTATGGCACACTGACCGCAGTAATCGGCCATGTTGAGCGCAAGGGAGGACTTGCCCATTCCCGGCCTACCGGCTATTACGATAAACTGCGACCCCCGAAACCCGCCCGTTGCCTGATCCAGAAGGAAGAATCCCGTCTTGATGCCTCGCTCCTTGCCTTCCCTGAGCGACCTGTACCTGTCGATGGTCTGGTGCATAAGTTCCTGCATCGTCTCATACTGCTGCTTGGTTCCCCTCACGCCGAGCTGGAGAAATTTGGTCTGGATCTCGTCTATGACATCTGATGCGTTCCCGGCGCACCCGTACAGTTCGGACATTGATTTCTGACAGAGGGATATGGCCTGTCTTAATGCGGAATGCTCAAGGACGAGCCG
>JBASVF010000101.1:0-18400 GCA_049275795.1 Desulfomonilia bacterium | reverse complement strand
GCCCCAGGAGACGATCGCCCGGGAGATGAAGCAGGAAGAAAGGAAATCTCCAGCTCCTTCCCGGGATGTCACCGGCGGACATGCACCGCTGGAAGAGGCCATGACGCGACTTATGCTTTTCGATGAGCGTGCGATAAGGATGGTGAAGCATTTTGGCTTTGCAGGGGAGTTCAAAGACAACGACCTTTCCGCTCTTGCCCGTTTTCTGGTAACTCACGGCACTGAGGGACTCGATGCGCCGGGGTGTCCCGATCGCATCAGGCTCCAGGCCTCCCGCCTCGCCGCCGAAGGCGAGTTCCCGGGAGACAGCGAAAAGGCGTTGCTCGACATGGCCTGCCGGTTCCAGAGCAGGGTGATAGAGGCGGACATCCGGAGGATACAGCGGGAGCTGCTCGATGCCGAGGAAAAAGGCGACCGGGCACGGCGCAACAGCCTGCTTGCGGAGCGTCAGAACAAAATCAACGAGAGAAAGCACATGCGCGAGCGTGTGATGGAGGTGCTGCAGAGGATATGAACGAGAAAAAGGCCTATACCAAAGAAGTGAAGCGACTCATCGCAATGGGAAAGTCCAAGGGGTATCTCACCTACGACGAGGTCAATGACGCCCTTCCCGAAGATGCCATAACGCCCGACGATCTGGAAGATGTCATGGACCTTTTCTCCGAGAAGGAGATTCAGCTCGTGGATACCGACGAGGATTACGAGGAGTCTGACGACGGGGTCGATCTCCCGGATGACGGTTCCCTGCGCTCGCCCGATCCCGTAAAGATGTACCTGCACGAGATGGGCTCCGTGTCTCTGCTCTCCCGGGAGGACGAGACCGAGATCGCAAAGAGGATCGAGGCCGGACAGCGCCAGATCCTGAATGTGATCATCAACTCCCCGGTAACGGTCAAGGAGGTCATCCAGATCGGCGAGTCCCTGAGAAAGGGCGAGATCCGGCTCAAGGGCGTGGTCGACGTGGAGGACATGTTCGAGGTCGAAGAGGGACCCGCCGGGGCCAAGACCCTGAGTATCATCGACGAGATCGAGGCCAGGCAGGCCGAGCTCAAGAACCTCAAGGTGGAGTTTTTCCACGCAAAGTCCCAGGCACGCAAGGACAAGCTCAAGCACGAGATGGCAACCGTGAGCCGCGACATCGTCCGCCTCATCCACGACATCCATTTCATGCCCGCGCAGATCGAGCTCTTCGGAAACCGGCTCAAGGAGCTCAAGCGCCAGATCGAGGCAAAGGAAGAGGCCCTGTCTCTCTACGAACAGCGCTTTGCCAGGGACCTCGACGAGATCAGGGCCATCTACGAGGCCGCCTGCACGGACCCCGTCGACGCCGAGGCGTGCGCCTTTCTCGAGAGGCACTCCCTGGGCGTGCAGGAACTCTCGGATATCGTCCAGGACATCGCGCGGGTCAGCCGCGAGATCAAGTCCCTTGAGGTCGAGGGCGGACTCACCTCCCACGGAATCAAGAAGGCGGTCAGGATCCTGGAGGAGGCCGAGGCCCGGACCAACGCGGCCAAGACCGAGCTCATCCAGGCAAACTTACGGCTCGTGGTGAGCATTGCCAAGAAGTACGTGAACCGGGGCCTGCAGTTCCTCGACCTGATCCAGGAGGGCAACATCGGGCTCATGAAGGCGGTGGAGAAGTTCGAGTACCGCAGGGGCTACAAGTTCTCCACCTACGCCACCTGGTGGATCAGGCAGGCCATCACCCGGGCCATCGCGGACCAGGCCAGGACCATCCGCATCCCGGTGCACATGATCGAGACCATCAACAAGCTCATCCGCACCTCCCGGGCGCTCGTGCAGGAGCTGGGCAGGGAGCCCACGCCCGAGGAGATCGCCGTGAAGATGGACTATCCCGAGCACAAGGTCCGCAAGATCCTCAAGATCGCCAAGGAGCCCATCTCCCTGGAGACCCCGATCGGCGAGGAGGAAGACAGCCACCTGGGCGACTTCATCGAGGACAAGAAGGTGCCCTCGCCCTCGGAGGCCATCATGGCCAAGAACCTCTCCGAGCAGTCCAGGCGCGTGCTGGCCACGCTGACCCCGCGCGAGGAGAAGGTGCTGCGCATGCGCTTCGGCATCGGCGAGAAGTCGGACCATACCCTCGAAGAGGTGGGCAAGGACTTCACGGTCACCAGGGAGCGTATCCGGCAGATCGAGGCCAAGGCCCTGCGCAAGCTGCGCCACCCGGTGCGCTCCAAGAAGCTCAGGTCGTTCATCGATTCCTGAGGCCTTCCTCCCGGACTGAAGACGAATCCCGTCACAAAAGGGCCCGCCTTGCGGCGGGCCCTTTTGCTTGAACGCACAGCCTTTGGGCGCATCCGTAAAAAAAGCCCGCCTCCTTTGCGAGGCGGGCTTTTCCCGTTGCGGTAAACGGTGTTGCTTAGAAGCTGAACTCGATGGCGTTGGCGATCATGTACACGGAGTCGGGATCGTCGATGCCGGTCACGTCGTAGCTGATGTCGGCATAGGCGCCGTAGACCGAGTACACGAGGTTGTCGGTGATCTTGTAGGCCGCGCCGAGGCCGAGCTCCCAGGCGGTGGCGTCTTCAAAGGCAGTGTCGTCCTCGTTGGACATCACGTAGGCTGCGTAGGCGGAGAGGGTGAGCGGATCCATGCCCGTCTTGATGTCGTTGACGTAGAGCTTGATCAGCGTCATGCCGCGCAGGTCGTCGCCGCCGCCCCAGCCGTACTCGTCGCCCAGGATCACGGTGGAGTTGAAGTCGTCCTCGAAGTCGAAGGAGGTGAAGTAATTGATCTTGTCGTAGAGGTCAAGAACACCTTCAACTGCCTCCTCTCCACCGAATGCTTCGAGCCTAGCCTGTGCAGTCGGATCTCCGAGTTCTGCACCTGCTAAAAGGGTCTGGAGTTCAGTCTTGCCTTCATTAACCTTCTTCGCCATGCTGTTGTCCTGGGAGCCGTAGGCGAGCACGATACCGGGGGTCATGGAGTCGAGGGCCTTCCAGAAGTTCAGGTAGATGCCCAGGGTTTCCCAGTCTTCGTCGATGACAGAGGACTCGAAGCTGTACATCTTGTAGTTGAACTCGGCCTCGAAGGAGAGGCCGGCCAGCTCGCCGTCAAAGGCCAGCACCGGGTTGAAGATCGTCATGCCCTCGCCCGAGCCGGGGAAGGCGTCGTTGGCATCCACGTACCACAGGAGGGGCTTGATGTAGACGTCGCCGACCTTGCTGATGGCGAAGAGGCCGTAGCTGTCCCTGTCCTCGCCCTCGCTCCAGTCCGCATCCTGATCGAGCCCGAAGGCGCCGTCTTCAATGTTCTTCTCGAGGACCGCGCCCAGCATTCCCACCTTGGTCATGCCCATGAGCTTGACCCTCCACTGGGCCGTGGTGTCGTCGGCAAAGCTGGTGCCCCACACGGTACCGTCCATGAGGCCGACATCGAGCATCAGCCCGTTGTCGAACTTGTGGGTGAGGAACGCGCGCTCAATGGCGATGTTGTCGTCGTTATCGGTAGTAGCCAAGCCGGTCTCGTTGGTATCGTTGTCGGCCTGGGTGGCTCCCCAGTAGGTATCCGTGATGACGACCTTGAAGTTCAGCGAGGTGTTGCCAATGCTGATCTTCGGGAAGAGGTTGATGTCCTGCTCGTAGAACCCGAAGCTGTTGTCGTTGTATTCCGCGTCGATGCCGGGTCCTGCATTGTAGTTGAACCAGTATTTGCCCTCAGCCCAGTAGTTCCCCGTCAGGCTGAATGTTGCCTGCGCATAGGCGGACCCAGACACGAGCAACATCAGCGCGATGGTACATAAAACCTTTTTCATCCTTTCGTTACCTCCCTCTATTTTTTCTGTTTTGGATGAACGCCCCGTCAGGCGCGCTTTCCATGGGCTACGAAAATCACATGGATCACGGCCTGTTGCAACACGTACGCATACATACCCTGCATATCATTATACAATTTGCGTGCCAAGGAAAAACAACAAGAAATTTCCACAAAGTATAAGCCCGGGCCGGGAAAGGCCTGTTGTATTTCTGCCACAGGGGCATGTGGCTGGTTGCAAAAAAAATACAGGGAATACAGGACCTCATGGATTTTCAAGCCCCCTTTTCGAGCTCGTTTGGACACCGGCCGGGGGAAGGCCCCCACGCGGGCGGTGACAGGAAAGGGATGCCTTCCCGGGCGCCGGAAAAATGACACGCGCCCGGGCGCCGGGCCTGCCACCGGCACGCCCCCTGCATGCGCATCGTCCGGAAGGGGGCAGGGCCGGGCTCGCGCCCTGAGCCCGGGAACCTTGACTCTGATGGGCGGTTTTTCGTAGTATTGAAAGCCGGAAAGCCGGCGCGCATTTTTTATTGATTGGCGAGTGAAGCGCCGCAAGATGCCGTTGCCGGCATCGAAAACCGGGAGGGTGCATGAATCCGCAGGTATTCAGGGAATACGATATCAGGGGGGTGGTCGGCAGAGACCTCGATGACGGGTTTGTCCGGAGGCTGGGCCGCGCGCTGGGAGCCTACTGGGTGCGGCGGGGCGTCCGCAGGGTGTCCGTGGGCATGGACGCCAGGCTGAGCTCGCCCGCCTTCAGGGAGCTCCTGGTCGAGGGCGTGGCGGGAAGCGGCATCGAGATCTGTGACCTGGGGCTCGTGCCCACGCCCGTGATGTACTACTCCCTGTTTGCCCTCGACCTCGACGGCGGGGTGCAGATCACGGGCTCGCACAACCCGGCCGACAACAACGGCTTCAAGATCGCCCTGGGCAAGAGCACCATCTTCGGCGGAGAGATCCTCGAGATACGCAGGCTCATGGAAGAGGGCGCCGCAATCCAGGGCAGGGGCTCCCGCCGGGACTGCGACATCGTGCCGCAGTACATCGACGAGGTTGTCTCCAGGATCGGGCCCTGCCCCCGGGCCCTCAAGGTCGTACTCGACCCGGGCAACGGCGTGGGCGGGATCACGGCTATTGAGGTGCTCAAGCGCCTGGGCATGGAGGTGATCGGCATCTGCCTGGAGCCCGACGGCCGATTCCCCAACCATCATCCCGATCCGACCACGGCCGAGGGCGTGGCCATGCTCCGGGACAGGGTGCTCGAGGAGAAGGCGGACCTCGGCATCGGCCTCGACGGCGACGCCGACCGCATCGGGGTGATCGACGCGCGGGGAAACCCGGTCTACGGCGACCTCATCACCGCGATCCTGGCCCGGGAGATCCTCGCAAGGAGGCCGGGCGAGAAGATCATAGGCGAGGTGAAGTGCTCGCGGGTGTTCTTCGACGAGGTGAAACGGGCCGGAGGGGTCCCCATCATGGCCCGCGTGGGCCATTCGCCCATGAAGGCGCGCCTTCACGAGGAGAACGCTGCCCTGGCGGGCGAGATGAGCGGGCACATCTTCTTCAACGACCGGTGGTACGGCTTCGACGACGCCGTGTACGCGGCGGCCCGGCTCATCGAGGTGCTCTCCAACGCCCGGGACCCTCAGGAGGTTTTCGACTCGCTGCCCCGCATGTACAATACCCCGGAGATCAGGATCGACTGTCCCGACGAAATCAAGTTCCGGGCCGTGGAGGAGTTTGCCGCCTATGCCAGGAGCACCTCGGACGAGTTCGTGGACATCGACGGGGTGAGGTTCACCCGCAACGGCTCCTGGGGCCTGGTGAGGCCGTCCAACACCCAGCCCGTGATCGTCCTGAGGTTCGAGTCCGAGAGCCCCTCCGGGCTCGCGGCCATCGAGCGCGACACGCGCGAGCGCCTGGACGGGATCATCCGGGGCCTGTCCTAGGACGATGAGGGCGGTCTTGCAAGGCCGGCTGGATTGGGGTAAGGTGGGGCCGTGGATCCACTCATCAGAACATCAAGGGGCTTGAAAATGACGAAAGCAGGAGCAGTAACGGCCGCGGCCGTTATCACGTGGATTGTGCTCACGGTCGTGCCTTTCTGCGCGGCACATGCCGCCGGCATGTATGTGCGCGACTGGATCACCATCACGGTGAGGACCGAACCCAACGACAATGCGAAGATCATCGACGTCGCCAAGAGCAACGACTACCTGGAGGTCCTCTCCGAGCGGGGGGACTGGACCCGCGTGAGGGTGGCCAACGGCAAGGAGGGGTGGGTCGTGAGCCGCTACCTCACCAAGCAGACTCCCAAGACCCTGGCGGCGGACAAGCTCAAGGAGCAGGTGAAGACGCTCAACGATCAGGTCAGCGCCCTCAAGGAGGAGAACCGCAAACTCCAGAGGGAAAACAAGTCCCTGAGCTCTTCCGACGAGCTCCAGGCCCTGCGGCACGAGTACGAGAGGCTTCAGGAGGAGTCCGGCGAGTATGTCAAGCTCAAGGAACGCAACGAAGAGCTGGAGAAGCTCTCCAAGGAGAGCTCGGCCAGGATCGAGGAGCTCACTCGGGAAAACAACCGCATGAAGACCTCCGAGCGTCTCGTGTTCACCCTCCTGGGAGGCGGGTTCATCGGCGTGGGAATCGTTCTCGGCGCGGCGCTGCAGGCATTCAGGGGAAGGCCCAAGAAGGCCGGCTACCGGTTCTAGCCCGGCCTCGACGCTTCACCATAAACCGTCATCGAAACGGGGGGGCTGCATGCTCAAGAAGTATGAAAAGCTCAGCGAGCGGGTCTGCATCAGAGAGATGCTCAAGGCGCGGGAGGCCATCTCCCACTACGTCCGTCCCACCAACCTCATCTACTATTCCGAGCTCAGCAGGCTCCTGGGATGCGACGCCTTTGTCAAGCACGAGAATCACATGCCCACCGGCTCGTTCAAGATCCGGGGCGCCCTGAACTTCTTCCACTCCATTCCCAAGGACCGCGTGGAGAACGGGGTGCTGGTATCCACCCGGGGCAACCACGGCCTGGCCATGGCATGGGCCGCCCGCTGGTTCGGGGTGCCCTGCACCGTGGTGGTGCCGGAGAACAACAACCCCGAGACCAACCGCATCATCGAGAGCTTCGGCGCCGAGCTCATCGTGCACGGCAAGGACTTCTACGAGGCCCAGTTCTTCTGTGACGAGCTCGTGGCCTCGGCCGGGTACTACTATGTCGAGCAGGGCAACGAACCCGACATCCTAAACGGCATCGGCACCATGGGCCTGGAGATCTTCCAGGACTTGAGCGACGTAGACATCATCGTCTGTCCCATCGGCGGCGGGGCCGGGTGCGCCTCACTGCTCAAGCTTGTCCAGGCGGTCAGCCCGTCGGTCGAGATCATCGGGGTCCAGGCGGCCAATGCCCCGGCGTTCCACCAGTCGCTCGAGAAGGGCGACTGGGTGGTCATCGACCGGGCCGATACCATCGCGGATGGGCTGGCGGCCCGCAGCGTGTTCCAGCTCACCTACGTGATCATGCGGGATCATATCAGGGACGTGGTGCTCTTGAGCGAAGAGGAGATCCTCGAGGGCATCACCCTGGCGCTGGAGACGACCCACAACCTGGCCGAGGGCGCGGCCGCGGCCCCGCTCATGGCTGCGCTCAAGCGAAGGGAAAAACTTCAGGGCAAAAAGGTCGCGCTCATCATGACCGGCGGGAACCTCGACAGGGGGGCGCTTGAGCAGGCGCTCTCCTACTCCACGACGTCGTTGCTCTCGTCCGTCGATTCGAAGTAGCTCTCCCAGCGCCTGTTGACGAAGTCCTGCACCTTCTCGATCTCGGCCTCCGACATGGCCTTGAACCGGGACTGGGACCTGAAGTACTCGCGCGCCGGCAGGAGCCGCCTCTTCTCCAGGATCTTCTTCGAGGCGCCGGTGTGGCGGAACTGGGAGCGCTCGATCTCGTAGAGCTCGTACAGGCCGGTCTCCACGGCCAGCTTGCCCACCTTGACCGCAAACCTGGGCTCGAACCCCCAGCCGGGAGGGCAGGGGATGTGGATGTGGATGTACTTGACGCCCTGGAAGGTGAGCGCCTTCTTCACCTTGTCGTAGAGGTCAAGAGGATAGGCGGCCGAGGTGGACGCGACGTACTCGATGCCGTGGGAGGCCATGATCGCAGCCACGTCCTTCTTGGCCTGGAGCTTGCCCTTGATCGGTGTGTTTGCGGTGATCGCCCACTGAGGGGTGGTGCCCGACCGCTGGGCCCCGGTGTTCATGTACCCCTCGTTGTCGTAGCACACGAACAGGAAGTCATCGCCGCGCTCGCAGGCGCCGGAGAGGGCCTGGAGGCCGATGTCGCTCGTGCCGCCGTCCCCGGCCCAGGCCACCACGTTGACGCCCTGCCTGCCCGTTACCCTGAGCGCGGCGAGCAGCCCGGTGGCCGCAGCGGCCGTGGAGGCAAAGGTGACGTTGAGCGAGGGGATCTTTGTCGCTGCGATCGGGTAGAGCCCCTGGAGCACGGTCAGGCAGCTGGGCGGAACCACGATCAGCGTGTCCCTGCCCAGGGCCTTCAGCCCCACGCGGTAGGCGATGCCCAGCGCACAGCCCGCACACGCCCGGTTGCCCGGGTGCACGAGCTCCTCTTCCGGAAGATCGAGAATCGTAGTTTTTACCTGCATGGATATCCCCCGGGGAACTTGAGCCCGATCCACCTGGTTTCCTCGCCCTCGCCGCCGCCGGCCGAGCACGAGGATCTCAGCGCTTCTATCAGCTCGGGCGTGGTGATGTCCCTCCCGCCCAGGCCGAGGATGTAGTTGACCACGAAGGGCCTCACGCGGAGCTCGGAGGCGTGCCGGTAGAGGGCCGACTTGATGTCCGAGCACACGGGCCCCTGGTAGCCGTAGCTCAGGGCTTTCTCGAACACGATGATGCCCGAGCACCGTTTCAGTGCGTCCACGATGGCATGTTCCGGGAACGGGCGGTAGAGGTGCAGGCTCACGACACCCACCCGTATTCCCTCGGCCCTCAGTGCGTCCACTACATCGCGGAGCTGGTACGACAGGGACCCGAGGGCCACGGCCACGTACTCGGCGTCGTCCGTGAGGTAGGCCTCGACGAGCGGGTCGCCCCTCCTGCCGAAGACGGCCTCGAAGCGCCTCTCGATGCGCTCGAGCGCCGGGATCGCCTCCAGCATGTCGCGGTGCAGGAGATGCCGTATCTCCATGTATGCCAGGGCCGTTTCCCCCCGCACGTCGGCCCGCACGTCCGGCAGGGTGACCGTGTTGAGGTTCGCCGGATTGGAGGGGTCGAGGGCGTAGGGAGGCCGGTAGGGGGGCAGGAATTCATCCACGAGCCCCGCTTCTGGCACGTCGAAGGGCATGTGGGTGTGCGAGAGAATGTACCCGTCGTAGCACACCATGACCGGCACCATGATCTCCTCGGCCAGGCGGTAGGCCTTGAGCACTGAGTCGATGATCTGCTGGTGGTCGTTGGCGTAGATCTGTATCCAGCCCGTGTCGCGCTGGGAGATGGAATCCTGGTGGTCGTTCCAGATGGTCCAGGGCGCGCCGACGCCCCGGTTGACCACACACATGACCAGGGGCAGCCTGGCCCCGGCGGCCCACTGGATCTGCTCGTGCATGTAGAGCAGCCCGTTGGCGCTGGTTGCGGTAAATGCCCTGGCCCCGGCGGAAGAGGCGGCGATGCACACGGCCAGGGCGCTGTGCTCGCTCTCCACGGGGATGTACTCCGCCTGCATCTCCCCGGCCTCGATGAGCTCGGAGAGCTTCTCGGTCAGCGGGGTCTGCGGGGTGATGGGGTAGGCGGCTATGACCTGCGCCCTGGCGAGCTTCACGCCCAGGGCCGCTGCAACGTTTCCGGTCTCGATGATCTGCATCGCTTCTCGCTCACTCCTTCAGGAAGCAGGATTCCTCCACCATGGTAATGGCCTTGGTGGGGCACTCTTCCGCGCAGATGCCGCAGCCCTTGCAGTACTGGTAGTCGATGGAGGGCGGTACGCTCCGCGATATCACGCCGTCGGGGCAGTAGAGCCAGCAGATGTAGCATGCCGGGGCCCCGCGCCTGGCAGGGATGCATACCTGGGGGTCCATCACCGGGCGGACGATCCTCCAGGAGCCCGTTCTGCCGGCGTCGCCGGGCCCGGACTCGCTGAGCGATATGCGCTTGCGGTAGTCGTTCAGCGGCATCAGGAGCCTCCCATCAGGGTGTTGTCATAGCACAACCGGGCTGCCAGCGCGTTTTCCCGGGGTCTCCTGCCGGTGAATTCCTCCTCGATGTTCTTCAGCAGCAGATTGATATCCACCAGTCCGGCGGCCCGGGCAAAGGCGCCGATGATGCCGCTGTTGACGATGCCCTGCCTGAGGCCTGCCTTCACCGCCAGCGAGGTCACATCGGCCGCGGCCACCCGGGTTCCGTTGAGGCCGCAGTCCGCAAGGGAAAGCGGCGTGTTGATGACCACGAGCCCGCCCGGTTTGAGCCCCTGGGTCACATCCGCCTCCTTGAGCAGGAGATGGTCGAGGACAACCACGATGTCGGGCCTGGTGGTGGGAGAGAGGTCATAGATCTTGTCGCGGGACACCTTGAGCGAGGTGAAGACCGGGGCCCCCCGCCGTTCCGTCCCGAAGCTGGGGGCCATCACCACGCCCGTGTACCCGGAGGCGAACATGGCCTTGGCCACGATCTTGGCCGCCGTGATGGCTCCCTGCCCGCCTCTGCCGTGCCACCTGATCTCGATGTTCGTGTTCTTCATAGTTTAAGCGCCTGCCTACGGGTACCACCGGCGCAGGCTTGAGAAAATGCATTCCCGCGCGTGCGGATATCCGTTCGTTGCTTGAGGTTGCCGGACGACGTCTCCCCGGCGGGAAGCACGCCATCATATACCTTCCGAAGGCCGCCCCCCGGCCCGCGGCACGAAGGAACAGGCGTGCTGCAGGCGCCCGTGGCGCCCTGTTCGCGGAGGTTTATACACCAATCGCCGGCGTGAATCAACAAGGGCTGCAGTAAGCACGATAAATTCTTTCCATTCCCGGCCGATACAAGCCCCGGGCAGGACGTCCGCCCCTCCTTGCCCCCTGGGAAGGCACGCTCCTTGCATAATCACGTCAGCAGCAGAGAGGCAACACGATTTCTTTCACGTACATGAGGAGAGTGTATGTACAGTTTCGAATCCGAGGCCAGGCATATCCGTGAAAGCAGCCCTTCGGGAGCGTTCACCAGGCACAGCACCCTGGGTCTCTTCACCGAGAGCATCGTTTCCCTCTTGTCGAGCGCGACCTTCCCACAGGCCATGACGGATCTCGTATCCCTGATGGCGCAGACCTTTCCCCAGGCGGCGCCCGCCGTCTATGTGGACATGCCGGGCCTGAGGAGCATGGCATTCTCTGTCCTGAGCAGGAGCAGGGGCGGGCAGCTGGATGCGCGAAGGGTTCTGAAGACCGCCTCGCTTTCCTACACACGCATCAGGGTGGGCGGTCATCCGCCGCTCCTGCTGAGCCGCATCGACAGGACGCTGGCGGATATCCAGGGGGCGCGGATCGTGCTCTCCTTCAACACGGGCATCCATGACGGCATCTTCCACGAATGGGTCAAGATATTGACGCCTGCAGTGGAAAAGCTCGTCAAACACGAGATCCTGCTCGGGCTGGCTTACCGTGACGGGATGACCGGACTGCTCAACTACCGCGCATTCGACGAGATGATCCGCTCCGAGCACGACCGGGCCGGCCGGTACGGCACCACCTTCTCGATCATGATGGCCGATATCGACTGGTTCAAGAGGATCAACGACCAGTTCGGCCACCAGGTGGGCGACATGGTGCTCAAGACCCTGGCCCAGCGGATGACCGCCTGCGTGCGCAAGAGCGACCGGATATTCCGCTACGGGGGCGAGGAGTTCGTGATCCTGCTGCCCCATACCGGGATCGACAGGGCGGCGCGGCTCGCGGAGAGGATCCGGCTCATGATCGAGAAGACCGAGTTCGCCTGCGGTCTGCGCATCACCATGAGCATCGGGATCAGCGAATACCGGGAAGGGCTCGGTCCACACGACATGGTGAGACTGGCCGACCAGGGGCTCTACCTGGCCAAGGAATTCGGGCGCAACCGGGTTGAAGTTGCGAGGAGCTAGTCATGAATATCGACAGCCTGTTGAATCTCGACAACGGCGTTTACGTCCTCATGCCCGAGGGCGTGAAGGTCCCCGGAGAGGTGTCGGAGATCCTCGGGGACGAAGGTTTCCTCTTCGCTCCGCGTGCCGGGCTGAATGTAGTCGCGGGCGCGATGGTGCGGATATCGGACGGCCAGGAATCGATCCTCGCCCGGGTGGTGGAGAACACCCCCTCCGGGGTCAAGATGTGCGTCGAGTGCTATGCCTCGCCGGGAAAGGAACGCAGGCAGGACGTGCGCATCTATGACAAGATCTATTTCAGCACCAAGTTTCTCTGCCACGGCAACCGCAAGATGGAGATCCTGCCCGGCGCCCTCCACAGGATCCGCGCCAACCGGCTCGTCATCGATTCGTTCCTAAAGGGCAAGTACGGCTACCCGGGCGCGGACGAGACGCCCTACACCAGGGAGACTCCCCAGAGCCAGGCGATCTGGGAGATCAACCGCAAGCTCGACCTGCTCATCCACATGTACCTGGCCGAGGACTTCGGCGAGCTCATGAAGAGCGCGCCCCGGGACGTGAACATCAGCGCCTCGGGTATCAGGTTCATCTCCTCCGAGCCGTTCGAAAACGGCGATCTCGTGGAGATCAGCCTCATCTTTCCCATGGTTCCGCTCCTCTTTGTACGCCTGGTCGGCGAGGTCATCCGCGTGCGCGCGGTCACCAGCCAGGAGGCGAGGCGCTACGCCGTGGCCGTGCGGTTCATCCAGCTCGATACGGAGTCCAAGGACGACATCATCCGATACCTCTTCAGGCGGCAGAGGGAACTGCTCAGAAAAAGGCACGCTTGACACCCCGGCCGCACCGGCCTATAGTTGCCCATCGTGAAAGTCTTGTTTCGCAAGGGCATCAGGATTTTCGTCATCCTCGTCGTTTCCCTCGGCAGTATCTGGCTCCTCTTCGACGGTCTGTGCACGTACCGGGAGATGAAGAGGCTCAAGGTAGACTCCATCTGGAACCTGCCCTCGAAGATCTACAGCCGCGAGCTGGTCATGGCGCCAGGCATGGACATCGTGCGCACCGGTCTCATGGAGCGCCTCGAGCGCCTGAGGTACCGCGAGGTCCCGCGTCCCGACGCCCCGGGCGAGTTCTCGCGCGATCCAGGGGGCCTGACCATCTACCGCCGGCCCTTCGATCTCCTGGGAGAGCGCCATGACGCGGTCCTGGCGCGGCTTGCCATCCGCGAGAACCGGATCACGGGAATCTCGAAGAGTGAAGGCTCCGAGCCGCTGGCCAGCCTCACCCTGGAGCCGGAATGCATCACCGAGATCTTCGGCAGCGTGTTCGAGGACCGGGTTCTCGTGAATCTCGACGACTGCCCGAAACACCTGCTCGATGCCATCATCACCACCGAGGACCGGCGGTTCTACGATCACCACGGCGTGGACTTCCGTTCGCTGATTCGCGCAGGGCTCACCAATCTCGCGCACCGCGGCATCCAGGAGGGGGGATCCACCATCACACAGCAGCTAGTGAAGAACCTCTTTCTGACGAGCGAGCGCACCATCTCGCGCAAGCTTCGCGAGATGTGGATGTCCCTGTTCATGGAGTTCGTCTATACCAAGGACGAGATTCTCCAGATGTACCTCAACGAAGTCTACATGGGCAGCTACTTCCACTCCGGGATCTGCGGCATCGGCAAGGCCTCCCGGATGTTCTTCGACAAGGACGCCTCCCGGCTCGAGCTGCACGAGGCCGCACTCCTGGCCGGGATAATCAAGGCGCCCAACGCCTATTCACCGTACTCAGCGCCGGCGAAGGCCCTCGCCCGGAGGAACACGGTGCTCAAGATCATGGCCTCCGAGGGGATCATCACGCAGCAGGCGTACGAAGAGGCGAGCACCAGGCCCCTTTCGGTCATTCCGCTGGCCCCCAGGCAGCGGCACGCGCCGTACTTCGTGGATTACGTCATGGGCCTGATCCGTGACAGCTACCCCCAGACCGTCCTGGAGCGGGGGGGGTACCGGATCTACACCACCCTGGACATGAACGCGCAGACCACGGCGCAGCACCTGCTCGAGACCAACCTTATGGGCAAGGACCAGAAGATCCAGGGCGCGGCGGTGGTCATGAACCCTGCCAACGGGGATGTCCTTGCCATGGTGGGAGGCAAGAGCTACGCCCAGTCACAGTTCAACCGCGCCGTGAAGATCCGCCGGCACATCGGCTCCCTGGTCAAGCCCGTGGTCTACTATACCGCGCTCCGCAGGGGATATACCCTCTCCTCGTTCGTGGACGACGAGCCTCTGACCGTCCGCCTGGAAGACGGGTCCGAGTGGAGCCCCGCGAACTTCGACAAAACCTGCCACGGCCGCGTCCTGCTCAAGGACGCGCTGGTCAACTCCTACAACCTCGCCACGGTGAGGCTCGGCATGGAGGTGGGGGTGGACCACATCGTGCAGGAGATCGGCAGGATGGTCCCGACGGGCGCCCAGAAGGCAAACCCCTCGGTGATCCTGGGCGCGCTGAGCTATTCGCCGCTCGAGGTTTCGGCCATCTACAGCGCCTTCGCCAACGGCGGAGGACGGGTGAGCGCCAGGGCCGTCCGGGGCATCTGCAACGAGAAGGGCACGCTCGTCGAGCTCGCGCCTGAGGCGAGTCCCGAACCCGTGCTCGACCAGGCCGTCGTGTACCTGGTGAACACTGTGCTCATGGAGGTCCTCACCAACGGGACGGCCCGCGATTCACGGCTCTACGGCATGCCGGAAGGGGTGTGCGGCAAAACCGGGACCTCGGACGACCTGCGCGACTCCTGGTTCGTGGGCTTCACCCCCGAGATGGTGGTCACGGTCTGGCTCGGTTCCGACGATTACCAGGCCATCGGCCACACCGGCTCGAGCGGGGCCATGCCTATCGCCTCGATGATCCTCTCCCGGCTGAGCCCCCCGGTCACCTGGGAGGTGCCCAGGGACATCGTGGTGTGCACCATCGACCCTGAGACCGGTAAGCTCGCCGGCTTCTGGTCGCCGGGAGGGATCAAGGTCTCCTACATACGCGGCACCGAGCCCGGCGAGGCCCCTCCTACCGCGGTGCAGCCCAAGATCTGGTCCGTGTTCAAATCCCTGTGGCAGAAAAAGGACCGCAAGCAGGCCGACCCCGTGCCCTGAAACCGGCTGTGCCGGGGTGCAGCGAGCAAAAGTCTTGCCCTTTGATTCGACTCACAGTATGGTATGCGCCATGGATTTCAGGGATACCCAATGCACCTGGTGCGCCATGAAGACCGGCCCGCTCGAGGCCTGCACCGGGTGTCCCCGGTATCGCGCCGGCGAGCTGGGCGAAGACATCGTGCTCGATTCACGGGCGTTCTGCAGCGTGTGCATCCACGAGAACGACCCCGAGCTCGAGGTGTTCTGTGAAACCAACCGGCATCTCCAGCAGGATTCCGAAGAGCCCTTCGATTGCTACCGGTACTGCCTGAGAACCGATACCGGCCGTCCGAAGGAAACCCACGTGGTTACAGCCTTTCTCACGCACAGGGGCAAGGTCTGCCTGTTTCGGCGCAGCGGGAACGTGAGGACCTACCAGGGCAGGTGGGCGGGCGTCAGCGGGTACCTGGAGGGCGAGCCCGGGGAGCACGTTGCGGTGGAGATCCAGGAGGAGACCGGGCTCACTCCCTACGAATACACCATCAAACGCCGGGGAAGGCAGCTTCCCATCCCGGACGAGGAGCACGCCTGCATCTGGTGCGTTCACCCCTTTCTCTGCGAGGTGCAGGACCCTTCGCGGATCACCTTGGACCGCGAGAACACCGAGTACCGGTGGGTCAGGCCCGAGGAGATCAGGGCCATGGAGACCGTGCCCGGCCTCTGGGAGGCCTGGGAGCGGGTCTCCCCGCAGGCGGTGCGCGAGGGCGTCTCGGCCTTTGCCGAAGAGCTCCGGGCAGACCGTGAGAGCGGCGCCCGCCAGCTCGCCTTCAAGAGCCTCGACTTTCTCGAGAAGATGGTCGCCTCGTCCAACGCGGCCTTAAGCGCCGTGCTCATGGACGATCTCCAGCACGCATGCGAGGTCATCGGCGCCGCCCGGCCGTCCATGGCCATCATCCCCACGACCCTCGAGCTCCTGCTCCGCGACTTGAGACCAGTGGCCGCCCTGGGAGCGGATGTCGGTCAGTCCCTCAAGCAGGCGGCCGGGATCATCGGGAGGCACCTCAAGGACATGGCCTCGGCCATGGATCGGGCGATCGCCCACCTCGAAGGGGTCGTGCCCGGCAATGCGACCGTGCTGATGCACTCGTACAGCTCCTCCCTGATACACGCGCTGGGCATGCTCAAGAAGAAGGGCTGCTCGGTGGTGGTGACGGAATCGCGGCCCGGTTTCGAGGGGAGGGTGACCGCCCAGGTCGCCGCTGACATGGGGCTCAAGGTGAGGCTTGTCCCCGATGCCTGCGCGGCCCACGAGCTCAAACAGGCCGATGTCGTGCTCATGGGGGTCGACAGCATCGAGCAGGACGGGTCGGTCATCAACAAGGCGGGCTCGGCCCTTATCTCCATGGCGGCGCATGCCCTGGGAGTGAAGGTGTACTTCGTGGGAGAGCTCAGGAAGATCTGCATCGACCGGCAGCAGGTGGACCTCGAGGCCTACGACCCTGGAGAGGTATGGAGCGACCCTCCCCCGAGGGTCGAGGTGATCAACCTCTACTTCGACCGCACCGCCCCGAAGTTCATCACCGCGATCGCGATGGAAACCGGCCTGGTGGAGCCCTACCAGATCAGGAAAATCGCCCGCTCCATGATCCCGTTCAGTGCTTGACTGGGGCGCGGGGTCTGTGGGAGAGAATTTTCGTCAGAAACAAAAAAGAAAAGCTTTCCGATGAAGGACAAGTACCGATATTCTCGAGAACCCGGAAGGACGGCGGTCCCGGCCGAAGGCGGAGCGGCCCGGGAAGGGAAAGGGTTCCTTTCGGGAGACCAGGAGGTTCAATGAATATCTATTCGTGGTTGAAGGGGCATGCGCTATCCAGGCCCGACAAGGCTGCGCTGAAGTTTCGCGACACCGTGATCACGTACGCCGAGCTGGCGAATCTCACCGGCTCTCTCGGCACCGCGCTCAAGGACGCAGGCATAGGCCGGGGGGACCACGTGACCACCATGCTTCCCAACATACCGGAGTTCGTGATCTCGTACATGGCCGTGGTTGGCATCGGGGCCGTTGTGGTGCCCGTGAACCCCTCGTTCACCTCGCGGGAGCTCTCCCACGTGCTTAGGGACTCGGGCTCGCGGGCCCTCATCATGGAGTTCACCAACGCGGACACCTACGAGAGCATCCGCTCGCAGCACCCGCTCAACACCGTGATCACCACGGGCGAGGGCGGCAACTTCTCCGAGTGGACGAGCGGAAAAGCCCGGGACGTCATGGAGGACATGGACCCGGACGACACGGCGGCCATGATCTACACCGCGGGCCTCACCGGCTATCCCATGGGCGCCATGCTCACCCAGAGAAACCTCGACCATAACTCGGACATGATGCGCCTGTGTGCAAACGCCGACCACACAGACACCAGCCTCACGATCATCCCGTGCTTCCACTCCTTCAGCGCGAGCGTCAACATGCTCTCCATGCTCCGCTACGGCGGCACGGTCTACCTGATGAAGGGCCTGGACTTCAAGGAGCTCAGCGCCATCCTCTCGCAGGGTGCGGTCACGACGATCTGCGCGGTCCCCACGCTCTTCTTCGCGCTCACCCAGCACCCGGATCTCCAGGGCATCGACTACACGAAGATGCGGGTGCTCATCGCCGGGGGCTCGGCCCTGCCCAGGGAGATCTACGATGATTTCAAGAAGCGCTTCGGCGCCGACATCCGGCAGGGCTACGGCATCACCGAGGCCTCGCCGGTGTGCGCGTTCAACGATATCCACCACCCCATCAAGCCCGAATCCATCGGCAAGCCCGTCCCCGGCGTTCAGGCCAGGATCGTGGACGAGGACGGCCGGGACTTGAACCCGGGCGAGCACGGCGAGATCCTCTTCAAGGGCCCCAACATCATGAAAGGCTACTACGGGCGCGAGAAGGAGACCGCGGAGGTTCTTAGGGACGGGTGGCTCTATACCGGCGACCTGGGCTACATGGACGAGGACGGGTACCTCTACATCACGGGCTACAAGAAAGAGATGGTCATCACCTCGGGGTTCAACGTCTATAATAAAGAGGTGGAAAATGTCCTCAACTCGATCCCGGGGATAAAGGACTCAGCCATCACGGGCGTCCCCGACCTCGTTCGGGGCGCCATCATCAAGGCCTTTGTGGTGACCGACGATCCCGCGCTCACCGAGGCCGAGGTCAAGAGGCTGGCCCGCAAGATGCTGGCCTCCTACAAGACCCCGCGCAAGGTGGTCTTCGTTCGCGAGATTCCCCGCGACGAAAAGGGCAAGGCCCTGATCGAGAGGATCGAGAGCGGCCAGTGACCGGATGCACCCTCTGCCCGAGGCGCTGCGGGATCGACCGGCCGCGGGTCCT